>JALSGR010000031.1 GCA_026982635.1 Methylothermaceae bacterium
GCCTTCTTCCCTTCCATGGGATAGCCGAGGATGTCGCGGCCGTCGGCCCGCCCCCACAGCTCCAGGGAACGCCTCCCGTCCCCGTGACAGATCAGGCACTGCTCCTGCAGCCGCACCGGGCGGAAGTAGCGCAGGACATTGTTCTCCTCGTCGATGACCTGATATTCGCTGGCCTCGGGGTGGCGCTGGAAGAAGGCCAGGGCCTCGGCCTCGACGGGGTCGGGAGCGTTTTCGGGATTGCGCGGATTGTTCCACGGGGTTCGCAGGCGGTAACCGTTCTGCTCGGCGTGCTTCCGAATCATGTTCCAGGCCGCGACGATGGGCACGGTGGAAAGAATCTTGTGTATTCTTTCCCGCTCGTCGGGCAGGGCGCTGAACTGGCGGAGCATTTCCGGGGTGAAAATCTCCATGCGCCACTGCTCGGCCACCTGATCCCGGGCCGCCTCGGCGGCGAGAATGACGTTGCGGGCCATGCGCACCTCGGCGTCGATGGCCGTGCGCCGCTGCTGTTCCGCATAGATCCACAACAAGGCGGCGGAGACGATCAGGATGAGCCCCAACACCACCAACACCAGACGCATACCGATGGAATTCCAGTTCATGATCACCCCTCACGGTTGTGATTTCGCACCATGCCCATAAATATAGTCAAGAATTCGGCAGCCACCGGCGCGAACACCAATTTTCGACCATCGTCAGGAGCAAGCCATGAATACACTGGAACCCTTACGTCACGGCCTTCGACAGGCCTTCGAATCCATCGCCGAAGGCTGGCGCCACCTGCGGGAGCGGGCCGCCCGGGCCCTGACCCGCTTCACCCATCGGCCGACGGACGAAGAAGCCGACCAGGAGCGGATGGCCCGCTCGCCCCGCTGGGGATTGCTGCCGGCCGAGGTCAAAGAGGAAAAGGACCGGATCGTCGTACGCCTGGAGGTGCCGGGCATGGAACCGGACCGGTTCGACATCCAGGTCCTGGGGGACACCCTGATCGTCCGCGGGGAAAAAGTGGCCGAACGGGAGCGGATCGGCGGCCGCTACTACCTGCTGGAGCGGGCCTACGGCGCCTTCGAGCGCGTCGTTCCGCTGCCGGTACGGGTCGAGGCAAGCGGGGCGGAGGCCACCTACCGGCGGGGAGTGTTGACCGTGACGCTGCCCAAGGAAACGGCCGAAACCGGCCGCCGGATTCCGATCAAGATCGCCTGAGGCTCACGCTGCCCCGGCGGCCACCGGGCGGATCCCCTTGAGATTGCGGAACGACACGGTGCGGGCCGTTTCCAGAAACCCCTTCATGTACGGCAGGTCCCGCTCGCCCGCGCGCACCGCCGCGTACAGTGTACCCCACAGCGGCTCCGGCCCCAGGGGGCGGGCGGCGACGTAATCCCGGGCCAAGTATTCGGCCAAGGCCCAGTTGGGTAGCACGCACACCCCGCGGCGGCTGGCCACCAGTTGCAACATCATCGCCGTCAGCTCGCAGGTGCGCTGGGCCGCCGGCTGCACCCCCGCCGGGTCGAGGAAGCGACGGAACACGTCGAGGCGGTGGCGTTCCACCGGATAGGTGATGAGGGTCTGGTCGGCGAGATCCTGCGGCTCGATCCAGGGCTTGGCCGCCAGAGGATGGTCCCGGGCCACGGCGAGAAGCACCTGAAAGGCGAACAGCGGCTCGTAGGCGATGCCGGCCACCGGCTGGGGGTCGGAGGTCACCACCCAGTCCACGTCCCCGCGCAGCAGCGCCGGCAGCGGCTCGAAGCTGAAACCCAGGGTCAGATCCATCTCCACCTCGGGCCAGTCGCCACGGAAGGCGTCCATGGTGGGCAGCAGCCATTCGAAGCAACTGTGGCATTCGATGACGATGAACAGACGGCCGGCCTGCCCCCCTCCGAGGCGGATCAGATCCCGCTCGGCCGCCGCCACCTGGGGCAGCACCTGGGCGGCCAGGTCCAGCAGCCGCTTGCCCGCCGGGGTGAAGGTCAGAGGACGGCTCTTGCGGATCACCAAGGGCACGCCGAACCGGTCCTCCAGGGCTTTGAGCTGGTGGGACAGGGCCGACTGGGTCAGATGGAGCCGGCGGGCCGCCGCCACCAGGCTGCCGGTCCGCTGCAGGGCCTCGAGGGTACGCAGGTGTTTGAGCTCCAGATACATGAATTTTTCTCAATCAAATCTGAAAAGGTATCAATTGTACTCATAAAAGAACTGAACCATACTGGGTCGTGGTTTCAACGACGACAAGGACTACACCCATGACCTGCGCCCACATCCTCGGTTTTCCCCGCATCGGCCCGGACCGGGAAATGAAAAAGGCCGTCGAGGCCTACTGGAACGGCGCCATCGACCGCGCCGAACTGGCCTACCGCGGCGCCGAACTGCGGCGGCGCAACTGGCGCACCCAGCTCGCCGCCGGCCTCGATTTCGTCACCGTCGGCGATTTTTCCTGGTACGACCACGTCCTCGACACCACCGCCCTGCTCGGCGCGGTGCCGCCCCGCTTCGGCCACGGCGGCGGCACGGTGGATCTCGACACCTACTTCCGCATGGCCCGGGGCCGCGCCCCCAGCGGCGAACCGCAGCCGGCGTGCGAGATGACCAAGTGGTTCGACACCAATTACCACTACATCGTCCCGGAACTGCACCGTGACATGGACTTCACCGTGGCGACGAGCAAGCCCTTCGACGAACTGGCCGAAGCCCGCGACATCGCCGGCGACCAGGCCCGTCCGGTGCTGCTGGGGCCGCTGTCGTGGCTGTGGCTGGGCAAATGCCAAGGCGAGGCCTTCGACAAACTGACCCTGCTGCCCAAGCTGGTGCCGATCTACGGCGAGATCCTCCAGCGGCTTCAGGCCGGCGGTGCGGCCTGGGTGCAGATCGACGAGCCCATCCTGGCCCTGGACCTGCCCCCGGCCTGGCGCACCGCCTTCGCCCAGGTCTATCACGCCCTCCAGATTCCCGGGCTGAAGGTGCTGCTGGCGACCTATTTCGGTCCCCTAGGAGAAAATCTCCGCACCGCTTGCGAGCTGCCGGTGGGCGGCCTGCACGTGGACGCGGTGCGGGGCGCCGGGGAACTGGGCCAGGTGGCCGACTGGCTCCCGGCCCACAAGGTCCTGTCGGTGGGAGTGATCGACGGTCGCAACGTCTGGCGTACCGATCTGGAAGCGGCGCTGGCGCGCCTGGAACCGCTGCACCGCCGCCGGGGAGAAAACCTGTGGCTGGCCCCGTCCTGTTCCCTGCTCCACGTACCGGTGGACCTGACGGCGGAAACCCGCCTGGACGGGGAGCTGAAAAGCTGGCTCGCCTTCGCGGTCCAGAAACTCGACGAAACCGTCACCCTGCGGCGCGCCCTCGACGAAGGCCGGGATGCGGTGGCCGAAGCCTTGGAGGACTCCCGCCAGGCGCTGGCGGCGCGGCGCCGCTCGCCCCGGGTCACCGATCCGGCGGTGCGCGCCCGCCTGGCCGCCCTCGATCCGGCCATGGAACGACGCCGGAATCCCTACCCTTCCCGCCGCGAGGCCCAACGGGCCCGGCTGAAGCTGCCGCTGCTGCCCACCACCACCATCGGCTCCTTTCCCCAGACCGCCGAGATCCGCCGCACCCGCCGGGCCTTCCGCAACGGCGAGATCGGCGAGGCCGAATACACCGCCTTCCTGCGCGAGCAGATCGCCTTCGCGGTCCGCAAGCAGGAAGGCTACGGCCTCGACGTCCTGGTGCACGGCGAACCGGAACGCAGCGACATGGTGGAATACTTCGGCGAGCAGTTGGCCGGTTTCGCCTTCACCGAGAACGGCTGGGTCCAGTCCTACGGCTCCCGCTGCGTCAAACCGCCGATCATCTACGGCGACGTGACCCGCCCCCGCCCGATGACGGTGGACTGGACCACCTATGCCCAGTCCCTGACCGAAAAACCGATGAAGGGAATGCTCACCGGGCCGGTCACCCTGCTGCAGTGGTCCTTCGTGCGCGACGACCAGCCGCGCCGCGACACCTGCCTGCAGCTCGCCCTGGCGCTGCGCGACGAGGTGCTCGATCTGGAAGCCGCCGGCATCGGGGTGATCCAGATCGACGAGCCGGCCCTGCGCGAGGGGCTGCCGCTGCGCCGGCGCGACTGGGACGCCTACCTGGACTGGGCGGTGCGCGCCTTCCGCATCGCCGCCTCGGGGGTGAAGGACGAAACCCAGATCCACACCCATATGTGCTACGCCGAGTTCAACGACATCATCGAGCACATCGCCGCCCTCGACGCCGACGTCATCACCATCGAAACGGCGCGCTCGAAGATGGAGCTGCTCGACGCCTTCGCCGAGTTCGAATACCCCAACGAAATCGGCCCGGGGGTCTACGACATCCACTCCCCCAACGTCCCCAGCGTCGAGGAGATGACGGCGTTGCTGGAAAAGGCGGCCGAGCGGATTCCGGTCGAACGCCTGTGGGTCAATCCCGACTGCGGCCTCAAGACCCGCCAGTGGCCCGAGGTGGACCAGGCCCTCGCCAACATGGTGGAAGCGGCCCGCCGGCTGCGGCGGCGCTACGGCTGAAGACCTAGGCGGCGCCCGACGGCGCCGCCTACTCCCCCTCCGCCTGTCGGTACCACTCGATCAGGTCCTTCATCGCCCGCCAGCCGGCGAAGATCACCACCGGTGTGATCACCGCCTCCTGCCAGCCGACCCAGCCGGGGGTCTCGTCGGTGAGGACGATGAGAATCCAGGCGAAGACCAGCAGCAGAATCGACGAAAGAACACGCCAGAACATGGATCACCCATCCGGTTCTTCTACCTCATCCGTTCGGACAGCCGCCTGCCGCGGCGGTTCCTCCGCCTTCGTCGTGACGTCGGCGCAACAGGGAATACAGTTCCCCCAGCAACCGGCGCTCCCCTTCCGCGATGCGCTCCCGCAGGCCGTAGGGATAGCGGGTGACGCAGGCGGCGGCGATATCGAGGCAGTAGTCCAGGATCCGGTCCGCCTGCGCCGTTCCCTGGTCCTCGGAGCGCCGCCGCACCCGGCGGCAGACGATGGGGCGCAGCTCGGCGAGCAGCCCGGCGGGCGGACGGCGGCGGACGAAACGGTCCAGGAAACGCTCCAGATCCCGTTCGCTCACCGCCCGATAACCCAGCAACCGGTTGAGTTCCTCCAGATGGCGGCGGCCGAAATCCTCCACCAGTTCCAGTTCCGCCGCCTGATTGCAGCCGTCGGCCCAGACCATCTCCACCAACGGGATCAGATCGAGAAAGTACAGATCGCCGTCTTCGAGGCCGTATGCCGAGAACAGGCGCGACAACGCCTGAGCTTCGTTCACCGCATCATCCCCTTCAATCCAAACCCAACGATGCTTTCACCTCCATCAC
>JALSGR010000032.1 GCA_026982635.1 Methylothermaceae bacterium
CCAGATTGACCACCAAGCCGGTGAAGCCAGCCCGCGCCAGGCGTTCGACGAGGTGGACGACGAGCGGTTTTCCCGCCACTTCCAGCAAGGGTTTGGGGACGGAATCGGTCAGGGGACGCATCCTTTCGCCGCGCCCGGCCGCCAGAATCATGGCTTTCACGACCGCGCCTCCACCCGGGGCAGAATCCGCCGGGACAGATAATCGGCGAAATCGCGCAGCGGGGGACGGGCGGCGCACACGGCGACCACATAACGTAAGGTGCGGGGAATGTCCCGAAGATAGCCGGAACGCCCGTCCCGCAGCCACAGGCGGGCGAAAATGCCGGCCGCCTTCAGATGGCGCTGCGCCCCCATGAGGTCGAACCACTCCCGCCACTGCTCCGGAGCGATTGCCAAGCCGCAGCGCGCCAAGGCCCGTCGATGGAGCTCACGCCACCGGTCCACCCGATCCTCGGGCCAGGAGACGTAACAGTCGCGCAGCAGGGACACCGAGTCGTAGGTGACCGGCCCGACGACCGCATCCTGAAAATCGAGCACCCCGGGACCGGCGGGGAGATACATCAGATTGCGGGAATGATAGTCGCGGTGCACGCACACCCGCGGCTGTTCCAGGGCGCCGGCCAGCAAGATCTCGACCACCCGGCCCCACAGCTCTCCGGCGACGCTCTCGCCGAGCCAGCGCTCCAGAAACCATTCGCGGAAGAGTTCCAACTCCCGGCGCAACAGCGTCTCGAAATACGGCGGCAGGCGGCAGGCGGCCGGATCGATCCGGGTCTGCAACGCCACCAGGGTTTCGAGGGCGGCCCGGTACAGGGAATCGGCGTTGGCGGGGGTCAACACCGACAGGTAGGTCTGGTCGCCGAAATCCTCCAGCAACAGGAAACCCCGCGCCAGATCGGCGGCGTGGATCTGCGGCACCCGGATTCCTCCCGCCGCCAGCAATTCGGCCACCTGGACGAAACGGCGCGGCTGCTCCGGCGGCGGCGCGTCCATGGCGATCAGGGAGCCGGTCGGCGTCCGGATGCGGAAGTAACGTCGCCGGCTGGCGTCACCGGCGATCGGCCGCCAGCCGACGACCTCGACCGGCAACCAGGACAAAAGCGCCTGCAGGCGGGCATCTTCCCGATCGGCCGACGTTCTCCGTGATAAAATGCGAGCCATTTTGAATGCCTTCCGGTACGGTCGTTCCCGCAAAACGATAACAAGATGTCGCTTCAGCGCAAGGGAAAATATGGCGTGGTCTGGCTTTCCCTGGCCTTCGGATGGAGCTGGGCCTGGGCCGGCACCGCACCGGGCTGGAACTGCCGCGACGTGGAAGGCGAATGGGTCTGCACCGCCCCCGATCTTCCCAGACCGACGCCCCCGCCTGCACCCCCGGCGGAAGCGACGGGCGGAGAGACGGCGGAATCCGAACCCGCGGTGCCGAAATCCCGGCCGGAGATTCGGGTCGGTCGGGTACCTGGCATGTTGCCGGCCCCGCCCGCGGCCCCGCTCGAACACGTCCCCGAAGGCTGGACCTGCCAACCGGACGAGGCCGGGGGCGGCTGGCGCTGCAAACTGGTCGGGCCCGATCCCGACGGCAAACCGCACCTGGCGGCGGTCAGGGCGAGGAAACCCTTTTTCGAACCGGCCTTCACCGCCGCCGACGAAAGCGTCTTCAGCACCCTGCTGAGCCTGCTGCCCAAGGACCCTTGGAACGAATACTGCCGCCGGCAGCGGGCCACCCTGGGGGGAAAACGGCCCCCGGCCTCCCGGGAGAATCTCCCCATCAACCTGGAAGCCGATTTCAGCCAGTCCCTCGACGAAAACCTGCTGTTCTTCTCCGGCAACGTCAAGGTTCAGCGCGGCGACCAGCGCCTGTGGGCCGACTCCCTGGCCTACGACAGCGACGCGGCCATCATCAACGCCTGGGGCAACGTGATCTACGAGGAAGGCGGCTACGTGTTCGCCAGCCAGAACGCCTGGCTCGATCTGGAACGCGACCGCGGCGCCCTGACCCGGACCCATTTCATCCTCGGACCGGTCCCGGCCCGGGGCACCACGGAGCGCAGCCGGTTCGAGAACGAATACCTGTCACGCCATCACGAGGTGGCCTACACCACCTGCCCCGCCGGACGGAACGACTGGGTGCTCCACGCCAGGGACCTGCGCATCAACCGGAAGAGCGGCCATGCCGTGGGTCATCACGTGTGGCTGGAGCTCATGAACGTGCCGTTCCTGTACTCCCCCTATTTCTCCTATCCCCTCGACGACCGCCGGATTTCCGGCTTCCTCACACCTTCCTTCAGCGTTTCCCGCGCCCGAGGGTTCGATTTCTCCCTGCCCTACTACTGGAACCTGGCGCCCAATTACGACTTGACCCTGACCCCCCGGATCCTGTCCAAGCGTGGCTTTCTCGGCGGCGTCGAATTCCGCTACCTGTTTTCCCACAGCGCCGGGCGGCTCGCCGCCGAACTGCTGCCTTACGATTCCATGCGGAATCAGATGCGGGGACAGTTCGCCTTCCGCAACCGGTCGCGCATCACCCCCCACTGGAGCGCCTTCGCCGACATCCGTTACGTCTCCGACGACCGCTACATCAACGAAATCGGCGATTCGCTCTCCATCGCTTCCAACCGTCACCTGCGCAGCGAGGCCAAGGTCGAATACCGCCGCGGGGACTGGTACTTCCTGACCCGGGTGGAAAACTGGCAGACGGTGGACCCCAACATCAGTTCCCGCAGCCAGCCCTACCGACGCCTGCCCCAGATGGTCTTCAATTATCGCCGCACCCTGACCCCGTGGCTCCAGGCCGATTGGGAAAGCGAATTCGTCTTCTTCCAGCACCGCAGGCGCGACGACGGTCAACGCCTTCACCTCCGCCCCACCGTCCGCCTTCCCTGGCGAACCGCGGCGGCTTTTTTCGTCCCGTCGGTCAGCCTGGATCACACCCAGTACTGGCTCTCGGAACAGGGCCGGACCATCTCCCGGACCCTACCGGTGGCCTCCCTCGACGGCGGCCTGTTCCTGGAAAGGGCCTGGGGCGACGCCCTGCTGCAGACCCTGGAACCGCGGCTGTTCTACCTGTACATTCCGTTCGACGACCAGGACGACATCCCCATCTTCGACACCGGCCTGAACGATTTCAACTTCAGCCAGCTTTTCCGCATCAACCGCTTCAACGGCAAGGACCGCCTCAACGACGCCAACCAGCTCTCCGTCGCCCTGACTTCCCGGCTGCTGGAGAACGAAACCGGCAGTGAACGATTGCGCGCCACGCTGGGTCAAATCTACTATTTCCGGGACCGCCGGGTGACTCTGCCCGGGCGGGCGGTGGAAACCCGCAACAGTTCCAACATCGTCGCGCAACTGGATTTCTTCCCGCTGCGCACCGTTTCCTGGCGTTCGGGACTGCAGTGGGATCCGTACCGGAATCGGCTCGACCGCGGCGAAGCCCTGTTGCAGTACAAGGACACCGACGATTACATCGCCAACCTCAGTTACCGGTTCCGGCGCGACAGCCTGGAGATCGTCGACGGCTCGTTCCGTTGGCTCCTGGCCCCCGGCTTCCACACCGTGGGCCGTTTCCAGTATTCGCTGCGTGACGAGATCATCCTGGAGAGCTTTCTGGGCGTGGAAGCGGAATCGTGCTGCTGGCGCCTGCGCCTGATCGGACGCCGTTACGTCCGGGACGTCAACCGCGAGGCCGACACCACGGTGTTCGCCCAACTGGAACTGAAAGGACTGCTCAGCCTGGGGCGCCGGGTCGACCGCTTCCTGGAACGCAACATTCGTGGTTATGGAATCGATGACTGATCGAAAAATCCCGATCCCGCCGGCCTTGGCCGGTCTTTTTCTCATTCTGCTGTGGCCCGTGTGGCTCTTCGCCGCCCAACCCCTGGACCGCATCGTCGCCATCGCCGAGGATGAAGTCATCCTGGCCAGCGAGTTGGAACGGCAGGTCGATGCCATCGCTTCCCAGTTCCAGGCCAACGGCGCCCCGTTGCCGCCCCGTCCCATCCTGCGCCGCCAGGTGCTCGAGCGTATGATCCTCCAGCGTCTGCAACTGCAACTGGCCAAGCGCAGCGGCATCGAGGTGGACGACGAAACCCTGCGCCAGGCGCTGCTGGAGCTGGCCCGGCGCAATCACATGGACCTGGCCGGCTTCCGCCAGGCGATCGAAAGCCAGGGCATGGACTACGAACGCTTCGTGGAGGAACTGCGCCAGGAACTCGTACTCAACCGCCTGCGCTCCAACCAGGTCGACGCCAAGATCCAGGTCAGCGAGCGGGAAGTGACCCACTTCCTGGAAACCGAATCCCAATCCGACCCGGAACAGGCCCGGGAATACCGCCTGGGCCACATCCTCATCGCCACGCCGGAAGCCGCCTCGCCGAAAACGGTGCAGAAGGCCCAGCGCAAGGCGGAACGGATCGCGGCGGAACTGCGCCAGGGACTGGACTTCCGCCAGACCGCCATCGCCGTGTCCGAGGACGCCCAGGCCCTCGAGGGCGGGGATCTGGGGTGGCGCAAGCTCGACCGGATCCCCACCCTGTTCGTCGACATCGTGCCGCAGATGAAAAAGGGCGAGGTCCGCGGCCCCATCCGCAGCCCCGGCGGCTTTCACATCATCAAACTGCTGGACGTGCGCGGCGGGGAGAAACACATCGTCGTGGAGACCCGTGTCCGCCACATCCTGATCAAGACCAACGAAGTCATCGACGATGCCGAGGCCAAACGACGGCTAGGCATCATCAAACGCCGCATCGAATCCGGCGAGGACTTCGCCGCCCTGGCCCAGGCCTTTTCCGACGATCCCGCTTCGGCGGTGAAAGGCGGCGACCTGGGCTGGATCACCGCCGACGCGGTGGTGCCGGCCTTCGCCCAGGCGATGAACCGGCTCGAGCCGGGGGAGATCTCCGATCCGGTCCAGACTCCCTTCGGCTGGCACATCATCCAGGTGCTGGAGCGCAAAAGCCGGGACGACACCCCGGAATACCGGCGGAAACGGGCCCGGGAAATCCTGACCCGCCGCAAGATCGAGGAGGAGACCGAGCTGTGGCTGCGCCGCCTCCGTAACGAAGCCTATGTGGAAATCCTCCTCGACTGACGCGCCCCGCATCGCCCTGACCTCCGGGGAACCGGCCGGCATCGGCCCGGACCTGTGCGTCCTGCTGAGCCGCCTGGATCTGCCCGCCCACCTGACCGTGCTGGCCGATCCCGACCTGCTGCGGCAGCGGGCCGCCCGGCTCGGGGTGAGTCTGACCCTGCATCCGGGAACGGCCCGGG
>JALSGR010000033.1 GCA_026982635.1 Methylothermaceae bacterium
CAGGTGCGCGGCATGTACATCGAAGGGGAGAACCCGGCCATGTCCGATCCCAACGTGGCCCACGCCCGCGCCGCTTTGGCTAAGTTGGAGCATCTGGTGGTGCAGGACATCTTCCTCACCGAGACCGCCGGTTTCGCCGACGTGGTGCTGCCGGCCTCGGCCTTTCCGGAGAAGACCGGCACCTTCACCAACACCGACCGCCGGGTGCAGCTGGGCCGTCAGGCCATCGATCCGCCCGGCGAAGCCAGGCAGGATCTCTGGATCATCCAGGAGATCGCCCGCCGCATGGGGCTGGACTGGAACTATACCGGTCCCCGGGACGTGTTCGAAGAAATGCGCCGGGCCATGCCCAGCATCGCCGGCATCACCTGGGAGCGCCTGGAACGGGAGGATTCGGTCATCTATCCGTGCGAGAAGGAGGGCGATCCGGGGCAGGCGGTGATCTTCACCGACGGTTTCCCGACCCCGACCGGCAAGGGGCTGTTCGTTCCGGCCGAATTCACCCATGCCGCCGAGCTGCCGGACGACGACTATCCCTACGTCTTCATCACCGGCCGGCAACTGGAGCACTGGCACACCGGCGCCATGACCCGGCATGCCAGCGTGCTCGACGCCATCGAGCCCTATCCGGTGGTGCAGATCCATCCCCTGGACCTGGCCGATCTCGGGGTGGAGCCGGGCGACGTGGTCACCCTGGAATCGCGTCGGGGGCGGGTGGCGGCCTATGCCCGCCCCGATCTGGGACTGCAGCGCGGTACCCTATTCATGGCCTTCTGCTACAACGAGGCCGCCGCCAACCTGCTCACCAACGAGGCTCTGGATCCGGACGCCAAGATTCCGGAATTCAAATTCTGCGCCATTCGAGTGCATCCCGGTGGACAGCCGGCGCCCAAGATCCTTTGATTGGTGCCGGTACTGATTGGGGAAGGGGGCACCGGACCGCCTCGGGGTTCGGGGTGGTTCTTCTCCTTCCCTGGTTTTTCGGAAGGCTTGGCCGGTGCCGGTGTATTGACTTTTACAAGCAAATCCTTCAATTTAGCGCTTCGAGGTCGGGCGGGAAAAATTCCCGGGCGGCCGAAAAGTTTCCGACTGAATACCTTCCTACCATAACGATGAGGAGGATCTCCCGATGAAAAAAACCTTGAAGAACGGCTTGATCGCGTCTGCAGTCGCCGCGGCGTTGGTGGCCGGTGGGGCGCAGGCGAATCAGGAAGTGATCAAGCTCTCCAAGAATCCGGCCAACTGGCCCGTTTGGGGCGGTAATTACTGGGGTACCCGCTACAGCGAGCTGGATCAGATCAACAACAAGAACGCCTCCAAGCTGATGCCGGCCTGGACCTTCTCCACCGGGGTGCTGAAGGGCCATGAAGGCGGGCCGCTGTTCATCAACGGCGTGCTCTACGTCCACACCCCCTTCCCCAACAAGGTCATCGCCATCGATCCCAAGACCCAGACCATCATCTGGCAGTACGAGCCGACCCAGGATGCCGACGAGACCATTCCGGTGATGTGCTGCGACGTGGTCAACCGCGGTCTGGCCTACGGCGACGGCAAGATCATCCTGCAGCAGGCCGACACCACCCTGACCGCCCTCGACGCCAAGACCGGTAAGGTGGTCTGGCAGGTGAAGAACGGCGATCCCAAGCTGGGCATGACCAACACCAACTCGCCGCTGGTGGTCAAGGACAAGGTGATCACCGGTATTTCCGGCGGTGAGTTCGGGGTGCGCGGTTTCGTCGCCGCCTACAGCCTCAAGGACGGCAAGCTGGTGTGGAAGAAGTACAGCACCGGTCCCGACGACGAAGTCGGTCTCGACCCGAAGAAGACCATGACCTGGATGGGCAAGGACAAGGGGCTGCAGCCGGTGGGCAAGGATTCTTCCCTCAAGACCTGGGAAGGCGACCAGTGGAAGATCGGCGGCGGCACCACCTGGGGCTGGTACAGCTACGACCCGCAGCTCAACTTGATCTACTACGGTTCCGGCAACCCCGGTACCTGGAATCCGGTGCAACGTCCCGGCGACAACAAGTGGTCGATGACCATCTGGGCCCGTGACGCCGACACCGGCGTGGCCAAGTGGGTCTACCAGATGACGCCCCACGACGAGTGGGACTACGACGGCATCAACGAAATGGTGCTGGTTGATCAGAAGATCAACGGCAAGCTGCGCAAGACCCTGGTCCACTTCGACCGTAACGGCTTCGCCTACACCCTCGACCGCGAAACCGGCGAGGTGTTGGTGGCCGAGAAGTACGACAAGTCGGTCAACTGGGCCAAGTACGTGGACATGAAGACCGGCCGTCCGGTGGTCGATCCCAAGTACAGCACCGAGGAGAACGGCGAAGACGTGACTACCGAGGACGTCTGTCCGGCGGCGCTGGGTTCCAAGAACCAGGGTCCGGTGGCCTACTCGCCCCGCACCGGTCTGTTCTACGTGCCGGGCAACCACCTATGCATGAACTACGAGCCCTTCGAGGTGGAATACACCCCGGGTCAGCCGTACGTGGGCGCCACCCTGACCATGTTCCCGGCCGGCCGCGACGTCTTCACCGGCAAGAAGGACGGCTCCCACAACCTGGGCCAGTTCACCGCCTGGGACGCCAAGACCGGCAAGATCGTCTGGTCCTACAAGGAGCCGTTCTCGGTGTGGAGCGGTGTGCTCGCCACCAAGGGTGACATCGTGGTCCACGGTACCCTGGAAGGTTACCTGAAGGTGCGCGACGCCAAGACCGGCAAGGAGCTGTACAAGTTCAAGACGCCGTCCGGCATCATCGGCAACCCCAACACCTGGATGTTCGAAGGCAAGCAGTACATCGGCGTCCTGTCCGGTCTGGGCGGCTGGGCCGGTATCGGGATGGCCGCCGGTCTCGAAGGCGAGACCGAAGGTCTGGGTGCCGTGGGTGCCTACCGTTCGCTGGAGAAGGTCACCCAGCTGGGTGGTGTGCTGAGCGTCTTCACCCTGTCGAAGTAAGGCTCAGCCACGGCAAGCTGTTCGACGAAACCCCGGCCGGACTCAGTCCGGCCGGGGTTTTGTTTTATACTGTGGTATCCCACTGGATAGCCGAGGTTGTCTCATGGAGGAATTCGCCGCCTTCATCATGGCCGGCCGCTGGCGGGCCATCGTGCTTGCCACCCTGTTCGCCCTGGTGGGGGTCTATTTCCTCCCCATGGTGATCGTCAGCGCCGCCGTCGTCGGTCTCGTGCTCTTGCGCCGGGGGTTGGGGGAAGGGTTTCTGATCGCGGCGGGGGCCGCCCTGCTCGTTTGGGGCGTCTTCCGTCTTCTGCCCCCGAGACCCGGCTTCCCTTTCCCTTTGGCGTTCGCGGTCTGGCTGCCGCTGTTTCCCGTGGCGTTGACGTTGCGTCATAGCCGCTCTCAGGGAAACGCCCTGATGGTTTTGTGGCTGCTCATGAGCGGTTACGTGGTCGCGATGCATCTGATCACCGGCGACGTGGTGGCCTTCTGGCGCGATTGGCTGGCGGTGGCGGTGACCAACGTCAAGGGGGCCACGGTGTACGGATTCGAGGCGGAGGGTACCCTGCGCCTCATGAATGGTCTGGTCGCCATGTTGTATACCCTCTGTGTGATGACGTCCCTGCTGCTGGCGCGCTGGTGGCAGTCGCGCCTGTATTATCCCGGTGGGTTCGGGGCGGAATTCCTTCGCCTGCGTCTGCCCCGATGGTTCATCGCCTTGGTGGTGGCCGTCGTCTGGGGATCGGGTTACGTCGACCGTATCCTGATGGCGGATCTGTTGCTGACGGGGGCGGCGGTCTATCTGTTCCCGGGGCTGGCGGTGCTGCACGCATTAGTCGCCTGGCACGGGGCCAGCAGCCTGTGGATGCTACCGGTCTACGGTCTGCTGCTGTTCCTGCCCCAATACATCTTTCTGGGCGTGGCCTTGTTGGGAATGTTGGACAGCCTGGCCGACTTCCGCGCCAAGGCGCCGTCGACGGGGGATGAATGATTCCGATCCGGGATACGGCGCCGAGGCGTTCCACGCCGTGGGTGACCTGGTGCCTGATCACCCTCGACGCTACCATTTTCCTCTATCTCTGGTGGCTGCCGGACGAGGTGCGCCTGAAGATTTTCTATCTCTACGGTCTGGTGCCGGCCCGTTATACCCAGCCGGAATGGGCTTCGTGGGTAGGATTGGATTCGAGCGATTACGCCCCCTTCGTCACCAATTTGTTCCTGCACGGCAATTGGTTTCATATCGTCTTCAACGTCTGGCTGCTGTGGATCTTCGGCGACAACGTGGAGGATCGCATGGGGCCGGTTCGTTTCTTGCTTTTCTACCTGCTTTGCGGCCTGCTCGCCAACGGGATTCATCTGGCCGTCAATCCCGGTGCCACCGTGGCCGCCATCGGGGCCTCGGGCGCCATCGCCGGGGTTTTGGCGGCCTATTTTTACCTGTTTCCCTATGCCCGGGTGATCGTGTGGATCTTTCCTTTTCCGCTGTTCGTGCCGGTGCCGGCGATCCTGTTCCTGGGATTGTGGGTGATCTTCCAGGCCTACCAGGCCACCACCCACATGGGGGGCGGGGCGGCTTGGTGGGGGCATCTGGGGGGATTCGCCGCCGGTGTGGTGCTGCACCGGCTGTTTCTGCGTCCGGAGGCAAGCGATGCTGCCCCGGTCTGAGATGATCCACCGCCTGCGGGCGATCCTGCCGGCGGAAGCGGTTCTGACCGAGCCCGAGGAACGCCGGCCCTACGAATGCGACGGTCTGACCGCCTATCGCCGGATGCCGTGGCTGGTGGCGCTGCCGGAGACCGAGGCGCAGCTGAAGGCGATTTTACGGCTGTGCCGCGACGAGGGCGTGCCCCTGGTGGTGCGTGGCGCCGGCACCGGCCTTTCCGGGGGCGCCTTGCCCCTGGAGCGCGGGCTGCTGGTGAGCCTGGCCCGCTTCGACCGGATCCTGGCGCTGGATCCGGCCAACCGAACCGCCCGGGTTCAGCCAGGGGTGCGCAATTTGGCCATCAGCGAGGCGGCCCGGCCCTACGGCCTCTATTACGCTCCCGATCCCTCGTCCCAGATCGCCTGCACCATCGGCGGCAACGTGGCCGAGAACGCCGGCGGCATCCACTGCCTGAAGTACGGTCTGACGGTCCACAACGTGGTCGCCTTGCGCTGTCTGACCGTGGACGGGGAGTCCCT
>JALSGR010000034.1 GCA_026982635.1 Methylothermaceae bacterium
GCATTCCTGGGATGGCGGTTGGTGTGGGCCTGTCGCTGCAAAGCCCGGGGAGAGAAACTGGTGTCCTGGCTCGACCGGCTCGATCCGGCGCGAGCTACAGGTATCGAGCGCTGGTTTATCGGCAAGACTGCGCCTGCGTCGTCCTGATCGTCGGTGGTGGCCGCTTTCTCATTGCCGAGCCATCAGCGGAACAACAGGACGATGCCGGTGAATGCCAACAAGGCGCCGCCCCAAGCCCGCCCCCCGGGGTGCTCGCCGTGCAGGATCGTCAAAGGAATCACCATGACTGAACTGCTGGCCAGCAAACGATTCCAGTTGCTGCAGAAGAATGCCGAGACAGGTTCCCAACGGCGTGGCCAGGACGGCCGAACCAAGCAGCAGCAAGGAAAAGGTTTCACGTGGAACATGAAAGGCTCGTCGTCACGCCGTTCGTTATCAAAGGCCCTCCGCCCGATCCAGGTTGGATGTGGGTGAGGAGCGGCGAATGCGATACAGGTCGTAGGGGGATGCCAGGGTATCGAAGACGGCGGAAACCGGCAGGTCGGCCAGTAGCATGACGGTTACCAGCGCCTTGACCCAGGCGGGATCCTCGCGTTGCCCTGTGACGATTTCCCCCAGCTCTTTCACATCTTGGCGGACGCCGGGATATACCTTCCATTGCGTCGCGGGGATGGCGTCCCGGGCCCGGATGCTCGAACATCCCCCCAACATGATGCCGAGAAGCAGGATGAAAAGCGGTTTTTTGGGTATTGTCAACATGGTCGAATCCTTGTAACTCAAATCGGCTTACGTTGTTGTTATGGCTTCGGCCGGCCTATCTTAGGCCATGCGGCCCCCGATGAAAAATCCCGCATCACATCCCGTTCGGCGTCCCGTAAGGAGGCGTCGTGTGTCCGCGCTCTCGGCGGTACTGTAGGTTTGGCGGGGGTATCAGCCGCCGAAGTCGTCGAAGAAGACGTTGTCCCGCTCCACCCCCAGGTCGTCGAGCAACTGCAACATCGCCCGCAGCATGGGGGGAGGACCGCACAGGTAGTAGTCGCATTCCTCGGGGGCGGGATGGTCTTTCAAATAATTGTCGTACAGCACCTGATGGATGAACCCGGTCGGACCCCGCCAGTCGTCTTCGGGACGGGGGGCGGACAGGGCCACCTGCCAGGAGAAGTTGTCGTGTTCCCGGGCCAGGCGCTCGAACAGGTCGGCGTAGAAAAGTTCCCGCAGGCTGCGGGCGCCGTACCAGTAGGACAATTTGCGCCGGGTGCAGACCCGCTCCAGTTGATCGACGATCATCGACCGCAGCGGCGCCATGCCGGCCCCACCACCGACGAAGATCATCTCGGTGTCCCGCTCCCGCACGTAGAAGTTGCCGAAGGGGCCGGTGATTTTCACTTTCTGTCCCGGTTGCAGGGAGAAGACGTAGGCCGAGACCTTGCCCGGTGGCGCTTCCGGCTCGTCGGGAGGCGGCAGCGCCAGGCGCACGTTGAGACGCACCCGGTTGCCCTCCGCCGGGGCGTTGGCCATGGAGTAGGCCCGGCTGGTGGGATTGGGGATGGTGACCTGATAGCGCCACCAGTCGAAGCGGTCCCACTCGTCACGGAAGCGGGCGTCGATGTCGAAATCGGCGAAACGGACCCAAGCCTTCGGGGCTTCCAGAAGGATGAACTGGCCGGCGCGGAAGCGGAGGAGCGGTTCCGGCAGTTCGATGACCGGTTCCTTGATCAGGGGCGTGAGGTTGCGGTTGGACACCACCGTGCCGATCCAGGTCTGGGAGCCGAGGATCTCCGGCGGTACGACCACCTTCAGGGGACGTTTGACCGGAATCTGGCAGCTCAGGCGCCAGCCTTCCTTCAGCAAACGGGCGGGCAGTTTGGAACGTTCGGTGGGCAGGATGGGACCCGCCCCTTCCACCACCAGCCGGCACTGGCCGCAGGTTCCCTGGCCGCCGCAGGCCGACGGCACGTGGATGCCGTGTTCCACCAAGCCCCACATCAGTTTGGTGCCGGCCGGGATTTCCAGGGTCAGTTCGTCGTTGATCACCACCGGGATGGTGCCGCCGGGGGCGAGCCAGGTTTTCGCCGCTTGGACCAGCAAGCTCAGGATCAGGACCAGGCCGACGAAGACGCCGACCCCCAGCAGGATGCGGTCGCTTTTGGCCGCGAACAGGGCGGTGAGCTGCAGGCTCCAGTTCAACAGTGGTTCCAGCCAGCTTTCCCAGTTCATCGTGGCACACCTCCGCTTCGCAGTCGGGCCAGGTAGGGGCCGTAGCCTTCGGGACCAAGCCAATAACGCACCGCCCGTTCCACTCCCCGGGTGGTCAGGGTGGCGCCGCTGAGGGCGTCGACCGCATGGGGGGATGCCGCCCCGCCCTTGACCAGACGGATCACGACCTCGCCCTGTTCGTCATAGGCGCGTTTGCCGCGCCACTGCGCCTGCCAGCGGGGGTTGGCGATTTCGCCCCCCAGGCCGGGGGTTTCTCCCTGTTGGTAGAAGACGATGCCGGCGATGGTGACCAGGTCCCGCTCCAGGGCCAGATAGCCATAGAGAGTGGACCAGAGCCCCTTGCCGACGATCAGTAGGATCACCCTGTCGAAATCCGTTCCCTTCCGGACGAAATAGACCGGCATGAGCCGGGGGCGCCGTTTCAGACCGAGGCGGTCGGCGGGGATCGGCTCGCCGTAGCGGGGATCCCGGGCGGCCTTGTCGAAATCGAACGTGTCCGGTTGCAGATGGGGCGGCAGCCCGGCCGGATCGGCGGTGCGCGCCTGGTGGAGATCCACCAGGCGGGCTTCGATACGCTGCTGGTAGGCGGCGAACGGATCGGCCGACGCCAGTCCGGCCACCGCCAGGATGTTGCGGATCCGTTCCAGGCGCAGGTTGCGCTGCTGCCGTTCCTCCAACAGCACGGCTGCGGAGGTGACCACGAAGGAACAGACCAGGGCTACGCACAGTACCACCAGCAGGGATTTCGCCGTTTGCCGCATCGCCGGTATTCCTTCTATCGTTGTCCCTCCCACCCTACCGTCTGACCCCGCAGGAACGCAGTGCGTTCAGTCCGCCTCCCGAATTCTGCAGCCGCAACGACCACCATGCCGTTTTTATGGTGCGGAGAAATCAAAAGTAGGATTCGAGCGTTCCACGGCGGCGGATGTCCAAGGTGGCGCAGTGAAAGGATCCCCCGAAGGGGGCATAGTGGAGAAAATCACAAGGCACCGGCTCAAACCCCCACGACTTGAGTGCCTTGATCATGCTCTTGTGGTGTCGATCGACGATCACTCGTTTTTCGTCCAGGGACAAAACGTTCATGTTCAGCCATTTTCCACACATCGAAACCAGTTTCAATAATTTTCCATCGATCGGATCTGGTTCCGGTGCTTTGAGGATATCCCAGGAACGAAACATCTCGGGCAGCGTGTTTTCATCCAAGTATTCCGGATTGATCAAGAGCTTGCCGGGAGCCAGGGGCATGAACGTCGTATCGATGTGCATCGGTTGCCGGCATCGCTGTTGGATGATGTGAATCCGGTATTCCTCCCCCAGGTGTCGACGCAGCCATTCGATACCCATTTCGTTGGTGACGTTGCTGCGGATGACGAAGAGATCCCTTCCACAACGGACGAAATCCGCCGCGTCGAACACCGGCTCGAATTCGTTGACGATGTATCGTAAAGGCTCGCCCGGTTCCGGTACTGTGTAGTCGTAATTGTAGAGCGCATCGCTCAATTGTGGTTTCGGTGCAGCCGTCCAGCGGGCACCAGCTCGGAAGTACTCTTTCAACAACGGACGATACGAATGGGTTTCGAAATACCGGCAACGCCATGCCATGGGAGTTTCGATGATTTCGTTTCCTATCACCAGTAGGCTGTCTCTAGGACAAGCGTTGGCGAACCCGTGGGTTTTCCATTCAGGCGTCTTGAATCGGGCCGTATGGCGACCGGGTTCCGGTCGGCGTACGGTGACGCCTTCGGATTCGAGAAGCTCGACGAAGCGTTCCAATTCCTCTTGAGCGGGACCGGTCAAGATGCGTGGATAGCGGATTCCGCTGACGAATCCCAGAATTTTGGCGGCTGTCTTGGGAATATTGCCCGTGACGGCGATGTGATTGTCGGGAATGCATACGTTTTCCAGTCTTCCGACGATGACTTCCTCCAGGGGGTCCCATTCGTTATGGCTGTTCACTGGGCAGCCGAGGGGGGTCGGTTGAATTTTCGGGAAGGTCGACATAGCTTCAGCAGGCATGTGTTTCCTCCTTTTTTAAGTTGGTTTTATGGGGGTTATTGTTGTAGATGGGTGTGAAGCTGTAGTCCTGCGACACCGATTAAGATCAATCCGATACAAATCAGTCTGAGGGGGTGAGTCGGTTCCTCGAACAGAAGGATGCCGAGAATCGTGACCCCAGCCGTACCGATCCCGACCCAGACCGCATAAGCGGTTCCTACGGGAAGTGTCTTCAAAGCATGGGAAAGCAGTAGAAAACTCGCCGCCATAGCAGCGACTGTTCCGACGCTGGGCCATAGACGGGTGAAGCCGTCTGTGTATTTGAGACCAATGGCCCATCCTGCCTCAGCGATGCCGGCGAGTAGCAAGATTGCCCAACTCATGGAATTTTTCTCCTGCGTTTGATGGTCATCTGATCGTGTCGACAGCTAAGAATAATCGAAGAAACGTTTCTAACGCAATAGAAAATGCGAATATATCTCATCTTCATTCGTATGAAGTGGTCGTGATCATGGGGCACGAGGAATGGATCTTCAACGGGTATGATGATTCCAAAGGGATTCTTGAATTGGACATATCGACATCTACAACCTGACCCAGCGCAAGCGCAACGCGTTCAGTACCACCGACACCGAGCTGAGGCTCATGGCAGCGGCGGCGATGATCGGCGACAGCAGCAGGCCGAAGAACGGATAGAGGACGCCGGCGGCTACCGGTACGCCCAGTGTGTTGTAGACGAAGGCGAAGAACAGGTTCTGGCGGATGTTGGCCATCGTCGCCCGTGACAGCCGCCTCGCCTTGGCGACACCGCGCAGATCCCCCTTGACCAGGGTGATGTCGGCGCTTTCCATGGCGATGTCGGTGCCGGTGCCCATGGCGATGCCCACGTCGGCCCGTGCCAGGGCCGGAGCGTCGTTGATGCCGTCGCCGGCCATGG
>JALSGR010000035.1 GCA_026982635.1 Methylothermaceae bacterium
TTTCCGTGACCCGGTCGAGACGGTGACGCCGACCCAGGGCGATGGTCAGCATCATCAGCGCCACCAATTGGGTGGTGAACGCCTTGGTGGAGGCCACGCCGATCTCGGGACCCGCCCGGGTCAGCAACACCAGGTCGGATTCCCGCACCAGGGAGCTCTCCTGAACGTTGCAGATGGCCAGGGAATGGAGAGCGCCCCGACGTTTGGCTTCGTCCAGGGCCGCCAGGGTGTCGGCGGTCTCGCCGGATTGGGAGATGGTCACCACCAGGGTGTCGGGCAACAGAACCGGATCACGGTAGCGGTATTCGCTCGCCACTTCCACGTTGCAGGGAACGCCGGCGAGCGATTCCATCCAGTAGCGGGCGATCAGGCCGGCGTGGTAACTGGTCCCGCAGGCCAGGATCTGTACCGCCTTGACCCGGTCGAACACTGCCGCGGCTTCGTTGCCGAAGGCCTCTTCGAGCAATTTGAGGCCGTTGAAGCGGCCTTCCAGGGTCTCGGCGATGGCCCTCGGCTGCTCGAAGATCTCCTTCTGCATGTAGTGACGGTATTCGCCCCGTTCCACCGCATCGAGCTGGACTTCGCTGTCCTTGACCGGCCGCTCCACCGGATTGCCGGCCTCGTCGAAAATCCGGACCCCTTCCGGGGTCAGTTCGGCGATGTCGCCGTCCTCAAGGAAGATGAAGCGCCGGGTCACCGGCAACAGGGCGGCGATGTCGGAGGCGATGAAATATTCACCGATCCCCAGGCCGATCACCAGGGGACTACCCTTGCGGCAAGCCACCAGGACGTCCGGGTGCCGGGTGCTGATCACCCCCAGGGCGTAGGCGCCTTCCAGCTGTTCGGCGGTCTTCCGCACCGCCTCCAGGAGCGAATCGGTCCGTTGCAGGTGATCGTAGACCGCATGGACCACCACTTCCGTGTCTGTTTCGGAAGTGAATTCGAAACCGGCGGCGATCTGGCGGTCACGCAGAATCTCGTGATTCTCGATGATACCGTTGTGCACCAGGGCCACCTGGCCCTTGCAGATGTGGGGATGGGCATTGCGCTCGCTCGGAACCCCGTGGGTCGCCCAACGGGTATGGGCGATGCCCACCTGCCCCTCGATGGGATCGTCCTGAATGGCGGCTTCCAATTCCGCGACCTTGCCCTGTTTGCGACGCCGCCGGATCTCGCTGTTCTGGATCACCGCCACACCGGCGGAGTCGTATCCCCGGTATTCCAGGCGCCGCAGACCTTCCAACAGGATGGGAACGACGTTTCGCTGGGCTACCGCCCCGACGATACCACACATAGCTGTTACCTCGCTTAGCGTTGTTTTTTGGTCGGCCGTTGCCAATCGTCAACGGTGACCTGAGGGCTCCGGCTCAAGGTCAGCTTCCCTTCCGGCGCGTCCCGCGTGATGGTGGAACCGGCGCCGATGGTGGCGTCCCGTCCGATCCGCACCGGTGCCACCAACTGGGTGTCGGAACCGATGAAGGCACCGTCCTCGATCACCGTGCGATGTTTGTTGACCCCGTCGTAATTGCAGGTGATGGTGCCGGCGCCGATGTTGACCCCGGCCCCCACTTCGCTGTCTCCGACGTAACTCAAATGATTGATCTTGGAACCGGCGCCGACGCGGGATTTCTTGATCTCGACGAAATTGCCGATGTGGACGTGGTCGGCCAGCATCGTCTCCGGCCGCAGCCGGGCGAAGGGACCGATACGGCAGCCGGGACCGATACGCACGCCGTCGATGACGCAGTGAGGCAGAATTTCCACGTCGTCACCGATCTCGGCGTCGCGGACGACCGTCCCGGCGCCGATCCGCACCCGGTCGCCCAGATGCACCCGCCCTTCCAACACGACGTTGACGTCGATCTCCACGTCACGGCCGACGGTCACCTCGCCGCGGACGTCGAACCGTACCGGATCGGCCAGGGTAACGCCCTGCTCCATGAGGGCGTCCGCCTGACGGCGCTGATAAATCCTTTCCAGCCGGGCCAGTTGCCGCTTGTCGTTGACCCCCTGGACTTCGTCGGGATCGGCCGACACCGTTTCGACCGCCACCCCGTCGGCCACCGCCATGGCGACGACGTCGGTCAAATAGTATTCGCCCTGGGCGTTGTCGTTGTCGAGCCGCGCCAGCCAATCCCGCAGCCTTCGGAGCGGGAGCGCCAGAATGCCCGTGTTGACCTCACGGATGGTTTTTTCCTCGGGATCGGCGTCCTTCTCCTCGACGATGCGGCGCACCCGTCCCCCTTCGTCGCGGACGATGCGGCCGTAGCCGGTCGGATCCGCCAAGGTCACGGTCAAAAGAGCCAGGCGGTTTTCCCCCGCGGCGGCCAAAAGCCGTTGCAACGTTTCCCGGCGCAACAGGGGAACGTCCCCGTAGAGAACGAGAACGATGTCCCGGTCCAGAAAAGGAAGCGCCTGCTGCACCGCGTGACCGGTTCCTAACTGCTGGGATTGTTCGACCCATTCGAGCGGCCAGCCGGCAAAGTACCGGCGTACCTGTTCGCCGCCGTGCCCGTAAACGATGACCGTCCTGTTCGGTGACAGGGCGGCGGCGGTTTCGCAAACGTGCTGAAGCAACGGTTTGCCGCCGAGTCGGTGAAGCACTTTGGGAGCGGCGGAGCGCATCCGCGTTCCCTGCCCGGCGGCGAGAATCACGATATCGAAGTTCATGGGCAACATTCGTGGTGTCCGTTTCTGGTAGCGTAGTCGAAATTCCGCCGAGTGAAAAGGCCGGCGGGAAGGGTCGAAAACAAGAAGGCCACCTGAGGTGGCCTTCTTGAGCGGTCCGACAGATCCAATCCAAAAGCCTATTTTTCCAGACGGCCTTTGTATTTCTTGTAGCGTTCCAGCACTTGAAGCTGGCGCACGGCCTCGACCAGCTCTGCCTGGGCCTTGGCATAGTCGATCTTGCCGGAACGATCGCGCAGCGCCTCCTCCGCCCGTCTTTTGGCCTCCAGCGCCGCCGCTTCGTCGATGTCCTTGGCCCGGACGGCCGTATCCGCCAGGACGGTGACCACGTGGGGCTGAACTTCGATGATGCCGCCGGACACGTAGAAAGGCAGTTGCTCGTCGTCGCTTATCTTGACGCGCACCTCGCCGGGAACCAGACGGGACAGGAAGGGAGCGTGGCGGGGGGCGATCCCCACCTCCCCCAGCTCCGCCGGAGCGAAGACCATTTCCGCGGTCCCGGAAAAGATCTCCGCCTCGGCGCTGACGATATCCACATGAATGGTCATTGCCATGTTCTAACCTCAGGCCGCCAGTTTCTCAGCCTTCTCCAGAGCCTCGTCGATGGTGCCCACCATGTAGAACGCCTGTTCCGGCACGGCGTCGTATTCTCCGTCGACGATTCCCTTGAAGCCGCGGATGGTCTCCTTCAAGGGCACGTACTTGCCAGGTGTTCCGGTGAAGACTTCGGCGACGAAGAAAGGCTGTGACAGGAAGCGCTGAATCTTACGGGCGCGGGACACGATCAGCTTGTCTTCCTCCGACAGTTCGTCCATGCCCAGGATGGCGATGATGTCACGCAGCTCCTTGTAGCGCTGCAGGGTGGACTGGACCCGCCGGGCGACGTCGTAGTGTTCGTGACCGATCACCAACGGATCGAGCTGACGGCTAGTGGAGTCAAGCGGGTCCACCGCCGGATAGATCCCCAACTCGGCGATCTGGCGCGACAGCACCACGGTGGCGTCCAAGTGGGCGAAGGTGGTGGCCGGAGACGGGTCGGTCAAGTCGTCGGCGGGAACGTAGACCGCCTGGATCGAGGTGATGGAACCGGTCTTGGTGGAGGTGATGCGCTCCTGCAACATCCCCATTTCCTCCGCCAGGGTCGGCTGATAACCCACCGCCGACGGCATCCGGCCCAGCAGCGCCGAAACCTCGGTGCCGGCCAGGGTGTAACGGTAGATGTTGTCGATGAACAGGAGCACGTCGCGGCCTTCTTCCCGGAATTTCTCCGCGATGGTCAGGCCGGTCAGGGCCACGCGCAGACGGTTGCCGGGCGGTTCGTTCATCTGACCGTAGACCAGCGCCACCTTGTCGAGGACCTTGGACTCCTGCATTTCGTGGTAGAAGTCGTTGCCCTCACGGGTCCGCTCCCCCACCCCGGCGAACACCGAGTAACCGGCGTGCTCGATGGCGATGTTGCGGATCAGCTCCATCATGTTGACGGTCTTGCCCACGCCGGCACCGCCGAACAGGCCGACCTTGCCCCCTTTGGCGAACGGGCAGATCAGGTCGATCACCTTGATGCCGGTCTCCAGCAGTTCCGTGGCCGGCATCTGGTCTTCGAAACTGGGCGCCTTGCGGTGAATCGGCCAGCGTTCCTTCTCACCGATGGGCCCCTTCTCGTCGATGGGATCCCCGAGAACGTTCATGATGCGGCCGAGGGTCTCGGTACCCACCGGCACCGAGATCGGCTGTCCCGTGTTGGCGACGGTCATGCCGCGGCGCAGACCGTCGGTGCTTCCCATCGCCACGGTACGCACCACGCCGTCGCCCAATTGCTGCTGAACTTCCAGGGTCAGCCCGGCGTCTTCGACCTTGAGGGCGTGATACACCTTGGGAAGACTTTCGCGGGGGAATTCGACGTCGACCACCGCACCGATAATTTGAACGATCTTGCCCGAACTCATGTAAAGTTCCTCTTGAAAACTAACGATTGAACCCGATTACTGAATCGCCGCCGCGCCGGAGACGATTTCGGAAAGCTCCTGGGTGATGGATGCCTGGCGCGCCTTGTTGTACAGCAGTTGCAATTCGTCGATGAATTTGCCGGCGTTGTCGGAGGCGCTCTTCATCGCCACCATTCTGGCCGCCTGCTCACAGGCCTTGTTCTCCACCACCCCCTGGAACACGATCGACTCCACGTAACGCAACAGCAGGTCGTCGAGCACTTCCCTGGCGTCCGGCTCGTAGATGTAATCCCAATGATGCCCGAGCTGCTCCTCCGGCTCTTCCACCTCGATGGGCAACACCTTCTGGATCACCGGCTTTTGGGTCATGGTGTTGACGAACTCGTTGAAGACCAGATGGATCTGATCCAGTTCGCCGGCATCGTACTTGTCCAGCAGGACCTTGACCACTCCGATGACGTCTTCCAGATGGGGTTCGTCCCCCAACTGGGTCTTTTGCGCCACGATCCTGCC
>JALSGR010000036.1 GCA_026982635.1 Methylothermaceae bacterium
TTGGTGAATATCTTGCCGCGCTTGGCGTCCTGCGCACTCTTGCGATGGCGAATGTTCGCCCACTTGCTGTGTCCTGCCATAGGATCCTGTCGTCGTTGATGGAAAATCGGAGGGTGCGGGAATACCCTGCCCGAACCGTTCGTTCTATTATAGAGTCACCCGGATAGACGATACAGGGCCGCCGCGGTTCACCGGACGCCCCCTACCGGCGGGACGCCGGCCCTGGTATCGTAATCCGGCCGCCATTCACCACGCCAGCGGAGAATACCTATGCGAATCGCCATCGGTCTCGTTTTCCTGCTCCTGTCCTGGTCCGGCTTCGGCGAAGCGGCGGATCTGACCCGCGCCCAGGTCGTCGAACTGCTGGCCCAGGCCACGCCCGAACGGCCGGCCGACCTGCGCCGCAAGGACCTCAAGAACGTCGATCTGTCCGGCCTCGATCTACGCCACGCCGACCTGTGGGGCGCCGATCTGCGCTATGCCGACCTGTCCCACACCAACCTGGCCGGGCAGAACCTGGACCTGACCGTCATGCGGGGCACCAAACTGGTGGGAGCCAATCTGGAAGGCGCCAGCATCTTCGGCGTCATCATGATCGACGCCGACCTGAGCGGGGCCAACCTGAAACGCACCCGCATCGTCGCCACCCTCGACCGCGCCAAGCTGGTGGGGGCCGACATCGAGGACGCCTACTGGGGCGCCGACATGAAGAACCAGAGCATGGGCCTGATGCGCGCCAGCTGCAACAAGGCCGACTTCACCGGCGCCAATCTGAAGAATGCCGACTTCAACCGCGTCCTGCTCCGTTTCGCCAAACTCGACGGCGCCAATCTGGAGAACGCCAACCTGTACCGGGCCGATCTGGCCGGCGCCAGTCTGAAACAAGCCAACCTCGAAGGCGCCGACCTGCGCGAGGCCCATGTGGAAAACGCCGACTTCACCGGCGCCCGGACCAAGGACATGCGGCTCGACGGCGCCCTCGGACTGGACAGCGCCATCGGCCTGAAGAAACCTTTCCCCAAGATCGTGATCCGCTGACCGCCCCGCTGGAAAAACGGCCTGAAACCATTCCCCCCTACATGCCGGCGTTCACCACCAGCGCGCGCACGATGGCCAAATGCCTGGCGGTTTCTTCCAATACACACTGCCGCACATCCACCACCCCGCCGGAACCACTTCGGGGATGGTGAAAGAAAGCGCACTGCTTATTCCGATACGAGCGCCACAGCCGCTGAGTTTCTTGCCAGCGGGTGGCGCTCTCGGGATCGAGGGTGCGTAAAAAACGGCGGGACCAACGTTCCAACTCAGCCTCCTGGCGCCGGATTTCCGCCGCCATACAGTCCAAGACGACAGCCGTCGCTCCACCGCTGTCGGCGATGCAGACATCATAGGCAGCGGACATCTCGGAGGAAACCGCCGTCAACGTAGCGGCAGCGGCAAGCGAAAGCGTAACGACGACCCGTCTCATCACTTCACCCCCCTTGCCGATCCGCCAGAATCCGCCCCTGGGCCGAAAACGCCCGGCCGCGGCGCCGTACCCGGCGGTATTCGCCGTCGGATTGAAGCTCCCAAGCGCCGACGTTGTCGCGCAGGTAGTAGCGCAGGGTTTCGCGGATCACCTGACGCTTGAGGGCGCGGGGTTGGATCGGGAAGGCCACCTCGACCCGGCGGTGGAGATTGCGGATCAGCCAGTCCGCACTGGCGCCGTAGACCAGCGGATCGCCGTCGTTGCCGAAATAGAACACCCGGCTGTGCTCCAGGAAGCGCCCGAGCACCGAGCGCACCCGAATGTTCTCCGACAGCCCCGCCACGCCGGGACGGAGGCAGCAGATGCCACGGACGACGAGATCAATCTTGACCCCGGCCTGGGAAGCGTCGTAAAGGGCGTCGATGATCTCCGGGTCCTCGAGCCCGTTCATACGGGCGATGATGCGCCCCTTGCGCCCGGCTCGCGCCAACTCCGCCTCGTGCCGGATCCGCTCCAACAGAAAGCGGTGGAGGCCGAAGGGCGCTTGAACCAGCTTCTGCAGCTCCATCGCGTGTCCCAGGCCGGTGAGCTGGAGAAACACCCGCTGCACGTCCTCGGCCAGGACCGGGTCGGCGCTGAGCAGGCCGATGTCGGTATAGAAGCGGGCGGTGATTTCGTGATAGTTGCCGGTACCCAGATGGACGTAACGGCGCACCCCATCCCCTTCCCGGCGCACGATCAGCAGCATCTTGGCGTGGGTCTTGTAGCCGACCACGCCGTAGACCACGTGCACCCCGGCCTGATAAAGGCGCTCGGCGAGGCGGATGTTGTCGGCCTCGTCGAAGCGGGCGCGCAGCTCGATCACCGCGGTCACCTCCTTGCCGCTGCGGGCGGCATGCACCAGGGCATCGGCGATGGCCGAGCGCGAGGCGGTGCGGTACAGGGTCTGGCGGATGGCGAGGACGTCGGGATCGTCGGCCGCCTGGCGCAGCAGCGCCACCACCGGCGTGAAAGCGTCGTAGGGATGATGCAGCAGCACCTCGCCACGGCGCAGCACGGCGAAATAATCCTCCGCCTCCGCCAATCGCGGCGGCAGTACCGGTGTGAACGGCGGAAACTTGAGGTCCGACCGGGGCACCTCGTCATAGACCGATTCCAGCCGGTGCAGGTTGACCGGCCCGTTGCAGCGATAAAGGTCTTCGCTGTCCACCCCCAGCCGGACGCACAGATAACGGGCCACCTCCTCGGGGCAGTTGTCGGCCACCTCCAGGCGCACCGCCCGGCCGAAACGGCGCTGCTGTTCCAACCGTCCCTGGAGCTCACGCTTGAGGTCCTCCATTTCCTCCTCGTCGATGTAGAGTTCGGTGTCGCGAGTCACCCGGAACTGATAGCAGCCTTCCACCGTCAGCCCCGGAAACAGCTCACCGACGAAAGCATGGATCACCGAAGACAGGAACACGAAGGCGACCCCTTCGCCGGCCAATTCCTGCGGCAGGCGCACCAGCCGCGGCAGGGTGCGGGGAATGGGGATCAGGGCGTAGCGGTGGGCGCGGCCGAAGGCGTCCTTGCCGTGGAGGCTGACGATGAAATGCAGGTTCTTGTTGGCGATGCGGGGAAACGGATGGGCCGGATCGATGCTCAACGGCGTCACCACCGGTAGCACCCAGCGGCGCATGTACTCGGCGAGCCAAGCCCGCTGAGCGTCGTTCCAGTGATCGCGGCGCAGGAAACGGACGCCTTCGGCGGCCAGGGCGGGAATCAGCGCCTCGTTGAGAAGACGGTACTGATCGTCGACCATCGCTCGCACCCGCTGGCGCAGGGTCTGGAGCAACTGACGCGGATCGGCCCTATCGACGCCGGTCTCCCGCACCTTGAGGGCGAGCTTCTGTTTCACCGCCGCCACCCTGACCTCGAAGAACTCGTCCAGATTGGAACTGGAGATGCACAGAAACCGCAACCGCTCCAGCAACGGCAGACTCTCGTCCTCGGCCATCGCCAGCACTCGGCGGTGGAAGGAAAGCAGGCTCAGCTCCCGGTTGAGATAACGATTCATAAAGCTACTCCATGACACGATGACGCACCCAGCCAAACCCCACCCGCTCCTGCTCCAGCCGCACCCGTTCCCCGATCCGGTCGTGGCGCAGATCGTCGTAGAGCGACCGTTCCTCCGGCGTCAGATGCGGCAGGTCCACGGCGGTGGGGGAAGGCTCCTCGACCCAGGCGTGGCGGTGGGCCAGCAGGGTGTCGCGGTCCATGAGGAAACTGCGGACCTGGGGCAGATGGCGGCGCAGCCGCGAGAGGATGGCGAAGCCGTGGGTGTCGATGTCGCCCCAGTAGGCGATTTCCCGCGCCCGCAGCCAGTCGATTTCCCCCAGCACCGCCACGTTGAAGCCGCGGCCGAAGATGACCAGCGCCCCCGGGGCCTTGGGAAAGGCAAGGAAGTTGATCTCGTTCTCGGTGACGAAGATGCGTTCCACCGACAGCCGCAGCCGGGCAAATTCCGCCAGCGGCACGGTGAGATCGGACAGGCCGTGCAGGTACAGGGCCGGGTCGAGGAAGCGGAAACGGATCAACGGCGGCTTGGACAGCAATCCGAAACGAGCTTCGAAGCCGTGGGCACCGCGGTGGCGGCTGTCGACGGCATCCGGTGGCAGGACCCGGTCGAGCAGTTCGGCAAACAGCTTCTTGCGACTTTCGATGAACTTGGTGTCCACACCAGGGATGTCGAGCTGGCGCAGATAGAGGCCACAGCGGGGATGTTCCCGAAACCAGGCGAGCACCTCGAGCACCCTGGGCCAGTCCTCCCCCTGCTCCAGCAGGGTGAAGGGACGGCGCCGCAGCCAATCTTCCAGCTCTGGAAAGCGGGCCAGGGTCTGCGCCGCCAGGGTTTCGAAACGCCGAGCCTCGGCCTGGCATCCCAAAAATCTCAACAAGCGCTCTTGGGTTTCGAACACCACCGCCGCCGGCAGGCGCTGGCTGCCCAGGGGAGAGCGAACCGGGCGCCATTCGAGGATGAAATCCCCCTCCCGTTGCTGCCAGTCGCGGACCCAGATGCGGACCTTGTCGAAACGTTCGGCCAGCACCGAAGCAGACGGACCCTTGAGCGGCAGCCGCAGCGGAAAACCCGATTCAGGGCCGAAAAAATCCCCGCGCCGCCAGCGTTTCCGCAGCCGCCCGCGCAAATCGGCCGGCGTGGTCCAGCCGGATGCTTTCACGCCAGCCCGGCGTCTTTGAGCCGTTGCCACAGGGCCCGGCGGTTGCCGTAGGGTTCCATCAGGGACCGGAAGCGGCGCTGAAACTCTTCCGCTTGGCCCTCGAGGCGATACCCTTCCGCCAGATCCTGGAGGTAATGGACCGCATCGGCATAGCCTTTGGCATTCTTGCGCTCGATGCCCGCTTCGACCGCCCGCCACACCGGCTCCGGATCGGTCATCAGGCGGCGCAGAAACGCCTCACGCCGGCGGCGCCGTTCCGCTTCGGCTGCGGCGCGGGCCTTGGCCTCACGTTCCAGACGCACCCGGCGCACCCCCTCGGCCAGGGCCAGCAGTTCGGCCACGGTGCGCCGTTTTCCTTGGGATGCCGGCTCACCGATGGGTTGGTCTGCCGCCAGATAAAGTCGCCGCGCCAGGGCTTCCGCCTTGCCGCCGCCCTGCA
>JALSGR010000037.1 GCA_026982635.1 Methylothermaceae bacterium
CGCCCCGAACACCTGACCACCTCACCAGGCCCGTACCGGCTTCCATTCAGGCGATGCCGCCGGGAAATTCACGATCCGGTGACCGCCTCCAGGGCGGTCAGATTCCGCAGGGCCACCTCGCGGTTGTCACCGCAGATTTCCGGCTCGGCCTGAAAGCGGCGGCACACCTCGGGGCGCTCGGGACGTCCGAAGAGCCGGCAGCGATCATCCCCGTCCAAATGAATGCAGCGTACCCCGGCCGGTTTGCCGCCGGGCATCCCCGGAATCGGACTGGAGATGGACGGTGCAATACAACAGGCCCCACAGCCGCTGCGGCAATCCATGGTCATCCTCCCCAGGCACGGTTACAATGATCGACGAACCGATGACCCATCATACCCCATGACCACGCCACCACCGAACACCGTCATCGCCGAACTGGCGGAAGCTCTGCGGAGAAAAAAAGCCAGGCAGCGGCAGTACCGGGGGATCGATTACTATCATTTTCTCGACGACTGGCATCACATCCCCCGGGGCACGGCCGTCTTCGGCGACACCGTGGTGTACGGCTACCCCCACATCGGCCGGGTGCTGGCCCTGGAGGCCGGCCTGAAGGCCCACTTTCGGGCGCCCTTCTGGGCCGAGGAGAAGATCAACGGCTTCAACGTCCGTATCGTCCGCGTCGGGGACCGCCTTCTCGCCCTCAGCCGCGGCGGTTTCATCTGCCCCTTCACCACCGACCGCCTTCCCGACCTCATGCCGCTGACCCCGTTCGAGCGGCACCCTGAACTGGTGGTGTGCGCCGAAGTCGCCGGTCCGGACAATCCGTATCTGGAAAGCAGCCCCCCCTTCATCGACCGCGACGTGCGCCTGTTCGTCTTCGATCTCATGGAAACCAACCGGGCGGCCTTCCTTCCCTACCGGGACAAGCAGGCCCTGATCGAACGCTTCCGCCTGCCTGCCGTGCCCTGCCACGGCTACTTCCGGGTGGACGAGGTGGAAAAAATCCGCCGCCTCATGCTCGAGCTTCACCGCGACTGGCGCGAGGGTCTGGTGTTCAAGGAGGATTCCCCCCGCGATCACCGCGCCAAATACGTCACCGGCAACAGCAACATCGACGATCTGCGCGCGGCGGCCGACAATCTCCTGGAACTACCCCCGGAATACTTCACCAACCGCCTGTTGCGCCTGATCCTTTTCATCGAGGAAAACGGCCTCGGGCTCACGGCGGAGCTGGAACGTCTCCTGGGCAGCGCCCTGCTCGGAGGGCTCCACCAGGCCGTGACCAAGTACCAGAAGGAACACCGGGTCTATACCACCTTCCGCTGCCGTTTCCGCGAACGGGAGAACGCCGAACTGCTACTGGACCATCTCAAGCGGGCCAGCCGCCACATCCAGATCCGGCCGCGCACCCTGGCGCGGGAAAACGGTCGCTGGCTGCTGGAATTCGACCGCATCTATCCGGCCCTGACGGGGATGCTGGGCGACCTTTTGGCGGGTAGGATGATTTACGATTGATGCCCGCTCATTCCGGGCCTGCCCGATACTCCACCAGTTTCTCCAGCACCTGGAGCAGGTTCTGGGGCCGGATGATCATCACCCCCACCTTGTCGGCCCACTTGCGCAGCCCCTCGTCGGCCGACAGCAGAACCGCGTCCAGCTCGTAGGCCAGCAGCAACACGTCCATGTCCTCGCGGCTGTCGATGATCCCCTGACGTAGCGCCTCCCGGTAACGCCCCCGCAACCGGTTGATGACGCGGCCCGCGTCCTCGGTTTCCGCACCGCCCTTGATCATCTTGGCGTGCTCCTCGGCGATCCGGAGCCCCCGGTCGATTCGGGCCCGCACCTCCTCGATAAATTCGTAAAGAATGCCGGCGGGGATGGTAATATTGAAGCGTCGGGGCGAACGGATCCGGACCACCGCCTCGAATTCCGGCGGCAATCCCCGCTTCTCCCGCATCAGGTGGAGCTCGTCGTAAACCGAACTGGGCATGTAGAACCGCGCTCCGGTCCGGCGCGCCAGACTCAGGAACGCGTGCATCGCCACCTCCGGCTCCTCGCCGAATTGAGAATAGACATCGGGATTGGTAAAAATACTGGTATCCAGAACGAAACGCTCCATGCGGTTCCCCCTCGCCTCACTCAACTATACTTGGCAGCAAGGAGGTCATCATGCCCACTTATGACTACGTTTGCAAAGCCAACGGCAAAGTCGTCGAAGTGCGCCATCCCATGAGCCAGACCCTGCGCACCTGGGGAGAACTGTGCCGGGCGGCGGGAATCGATCCCGGCGACACTCCGCAGGAGGCCCCGGTGGAAAAACTGATCACCGGTGGCAACGTGGTTTCCAGCGCCAGTCTGAAGAACCCGGAACCGGCCTGTGGTGGCGGATCGTGCGGCATGCCCGCCTGCGGCGGCGGAGCCTGCACGATGGAGGATTTCTAGCCGATGAAGATCACCATTTTCGGCACCGGCTACGTCGGCCTGGTCACCGGCGCCTGTCTCGCCGACGTGGGCAACGAGGTGCTCTGCGTCGACATCGACCCCGACAAGATCGACAAACTCCGTCGGGGCATCGTCCCCATCCATGAACCGGGACTGGATAAACTGGTCGCCCACAATGTGGCGGATGGGCGACTGCGATTCACCACCAAGGCGAAACAGGGCGTCGACCACGGCCTGTTCCAGTTCATCGCCGTGGGCACACCACCGGACGAGGACGGCTCCGCCGACCTGCGCCACGTCCTCGAGGTGGCCGAGACCATCGCCGGCCACATGGCGGATTACCGCATCGTCGTCAACAAGTCCACCGTCCCGGTGGGCACGGCGGACCGGGTACGCGACCACATCCAGGAAATCCTGGCACGACGCGGCGTGGAACTGGAGTTCGACGTGGTCTCCAACCCCGAGTTTCTCAAGGAGGGCGCGGCGGTCGAGGATTTCATGAAGCCGGATCGGATCATCGTCGGCACCGACAATCCCCGCACCACTGAACTGCTGCGGGTGCTTTACGCCCCCTTCAACCGCAACCACGACCGCCTGATCGCCATGGACATCCGTTCGGCGGAACTGACCAAATACGCCGCCAACGCCATGCTGGCCACCAAGATCAGCTTCATGAACGAGATGGCCAACCTGGCGGAAAAACTGGGCGCCGACATCGAGCAGGTCCGGATCGGCATCGGCTCCGATCCCCGCATCGGCTACCATTTCATCTATCCCGGCTGCGGCTACGGGGGCTCCTGCTTCCCCAAGGACGTCAAGGCCCTGGCCCACACCGCCCGGCAGGCAGGCTACGCCCCCCGGCTGCTGACGGCGGTGGAAGCGGTCAACGAGGGCCAGAAACGGCGGCTGTTCGAAAAGATCGCCGAGCATTTCGGCGGCGCGCTGGCGGGAAAGACCATCGCCCTCTGGGGGCTGGCCTTCAAACCCAACACCGACGACATGCGCGAGGCCCCCAGCCGGGTACTGATGGAATCGCTATGGCAAGCCGGCGCCCGGGTACAGGCCTACGACCCGGTGGCCATGGACGAGGCCCGGCGGATCTACGGCGAGCGGGAGGATCTGATCCTGGCCGATTCCGCCATGGCGGCGGTGGAAGGCGCCGACGCCCTGGCGCTGGTGACCGAATGGCGCATCTTCCGCAGCCCCGATTTCGAGACCATCAAGCGCCATCTCCGGGAGCCCGTCATCTTCGACGGCCGCAACATCTACGACCCCCGCTTTCTGCAGGCGATGGGATTTCGCTACTATGGAATCGGCCGGAGGGCGACTGGAGCGGGTGAGGGGAATCGAACCCCCGTCATCAGCTTGGGAAGCTGAGGTTCTACCATTGAACTACACCCGCATAGGAAGATTATTATTAGCCATGACCTGGGGAAAAACAAGACCTGAGCACGAGCGCCCCGCCACCTGCCGCTTTCAGGGGAAGGACCATGCACCCTAGTCTGGCCCGCGCCGTGTTCCGGCTCCAGGAAACCCTGCTCAGGCGCCCCACCTTCCCCTACGCCGAGGCTCTGGAACGTTCCCAGTGGCTGGCGCGTGACGCCCTCCGCGACCTGCAATTGCAGCGGCTGCGCCGCCTGCTGGAGAACGCCGCACGCCACTGCCCCTGGCACGCCCGCCGCCTCCGGGAAGCCGGCATCGATCCGAGACGGTTGACCTGGGAAGACTTCCGCCGCCTTCCCCCCATGACCCGGGAGAACGCCCGCCGCCACGGGGAAGAAATGGTCTGGCGCGAGGCACCCGGTGGAATCTTCCGCTACACCACCGGCGGCTCCAGCGGCGAACCGCTGGTCTTCCATTTCGGCCGCAAACGCCAGGCCGCCGATGCCGCCTGCCGGCTGCGGGCCCGGCGCTGGTGGGGGGTGGAACCGGGCGACCCGGAAGTGCTGCTGTGGGGCGCGCCGGTGGAGCTGAACCGCACCGACCGCATCAAAGCCCTGCGCGACCGCCTGTGCAACCAGCTGCTCCTCAACGCCTTCGAGATGTCCCCCGAGCGCATGACCGACTACCTCGACGTTCTCGAAGCGTTCCAGCCCAAGATCCTCTACGGTTATGCCAGCAGTCTGGCGCTGTTGGCCGAACACGCGGAAAGACGGGGAAAGCGTCCCCGCCTCGACCGCCTCAAAGTGGTGTACGCCACCGGCGAACCGCTCTACCCCCACCAGCGCGAGATCATCCACACCGTGTTCGGCGCTCCGGTGGCGGCGGAATACGGCGCCCGCGACGCCGGTCTCATCGCCCTGGAATCCCCCGAAGGCCAACTGCTGGTCAATTCCGAATGGATCGTCGTGGAACTCCTCGATGACGCGGGAAACCCGGTCGCCGACGGGGAGCTGGGGGAAGTGGTGGTCACCAACCTGGCCTCCGAGGTCCAGCCCTTCATCCGCTACCGCACCGGCGACCAAGCCCGCCGCAGCGCCGAGCCCTGCCGCGGGGGGCGCGGCCTGGAGGTTCTGGCGGAAGTGGCCGGCCGCACCACCGACTTCATCGTCCGCCCCGACGGCACCGTCATGCACGCCCTCGCCCTCATCTACGT
>JALSGR010000038.1 GCA_026982635.1 Methylothermaceae bacterium
TGGCCAGATCGGCCCCCGAAAAGCCCGGGGTTCCGCGGGCGATGACCTTGGGATCGACGTCGTCCGCAGTCGGCACCTTGCGCAGGTGGACCTTGAGGATCTGTTCCCGGCCACGGATGTCGGGCAGCCCCACGGTCACCTGGCGGTCGAAGCGCCCCGGACGCAGCAGCGCCGGGTCGAGCACGTCGGGACGGTTGGTGGCGGCGATGATGATGATGCCTTCGTTGCCCTCGAAACCGTCCATCTCAACCAGGAGCTGGTTGAGGGTCTGCTCGCGCTCGTCGTGCCCGCCGCCGAGACCGGCACCCCGGTGGCGACCCACCGCGTCGATCTCGTCGATGAAGACGATGCAAGGGGCGTGCTTCTTCGCCTGTTCGAACATGTCGCGCACCCGCGAAGCCCCGACGCCGACGAACATCTCCACGAAGTCGGAACCGGAGATGGTGAAGAACGGCACCTTGGCCTCGCCGGCGATGGCGCGGGCGATCAGCGTCTTACCGGTCCCGGGCGGGCCGACCATCAGGATTCCCTTAGGGATGCGGCCGCCGAGTTTCTGGAACTTGCTTGGATCCTTGAGGAAATCGACCACTTCCTGGACTTCCTCGATGGCCTCGTCACAGCCGGCCACGTCCTTGAAAGTGACCTTGATCTTGTCCTCTTCCATCAAGCGGGCCTTGCTCTTGCCGAAGTTCATCGCCCCCCGGCCGGCGCCGCCGCCGCCCTGCATCTGGCGCATGAAGAAAATCCACACCCCGATCAACAGCAGCATCGGGAACCAAGAGATGAAGATCTGCATCAGCAGCGACTGACCTTCCGGCGGCTGCGCCTTGATCTCCACGTGGTTCTCCAGCAGATCGTCGACCAGATGGGGATCGTTGGGGGCGTAGGTGACGAACTTCTGCCCGGCGCTGGTGATGCCTTTGATGGTGTTGCCATCGATGACCACCTGCCGGACCTGACCGTTGTGCACCGCTTCGATGAACTGGGTGTAAGACAGATTCGCTCCCGCGGGCTTGCGTGCGCCGAAGTTGTTGAAGATGGACATCAACACCGCGGCGATCACCACCCACAGGAGCACGTTCTTCAGCATATTACTCAACGCTCTCTCTCCCAACCGGCTCCTTCCGGTTTGTTGCCAATACGTCCGCTGTATTGTCCATGGTTGCCTACTTGAACCGTAGCCCTAAAGACTAGGATTGAAAACCTTGGGCCAGCAGATAGACTTCCCGGCTCCGTCCCCGCGATGCCTTCGGCTTGCGGGTGACCACCCGGGAAAACGCCTGGCGCAGTTGTTTCTGAAAGGTTTCGAACCCTTCGCCGTGAAAAAGTTTCGTCAAGAAGGAACCGCCCGGCCGCAGGAGTTGGCCGGCCGCATCCAGGGCCAGCTCGGCCAGGGCCATCGCCCGTGGCTGATCCACACTGCGGTTGCCGCTCAGATTGGGGGCCATGTCGGACAATACCACATCCACGGGCCGGCCGCCGAGTAAATCCTGCAGTTCCCGCCACATCTCGTCGGTGGTGAAATCACCCTGAAGGAAAGTCACACCGGCGATGGGTTCCATCGGCAGGATGTCGAGGGCGAACACCTGGCCCGTGGGGCCGACCTGCTCCACCACATATTGCGACCATCCCCCCGGTGCGGCGCCCAGATCCACCACCGTCATCCCCGGCCCCAGAATACGGTCGCGGCGCTGGATCTCTTCGAGCTTGAACCGGGCCCGGGAGCGGTATCCGAGAGCCTGGGCTTGACGCACGTAATCATCGTTGAAATGCTCCGTCAGCCAACGGCCGCTGCTACGACTTCTTGCCATCGTCGATACCTTAGCATTTTACTCGCTTTTGGACTTCCGTCATCACCGAGGGTTCGGATCCGTTATACTGATGAGGCCGCTCACAACCCCCGTCGATTCCATGGAAGCCAAACGGAAACGCCGCCTCAAAGCCAAGGCCCATGCCCTGAAGCCCGTCGTTTTGCTCGGTCAGCGCGGGCTGACCGACGCGGTGCTGGCGGAAATCGACCACGCCCTCAGGGCCCACGAGCTGATCAAGGTCCGGGTCAACGCCGACGACCACAAGGCGCGCCAGGACATGGTGCGAATCATCTGCGAGCGGCTGAACGCCGAAGCGGTTCAGATACTGGGGCACATCGTCACCCTGTACCGGAAGAATCCGGCGGCCACCTGAAATACGAACGGCCGGCACGATATCGTGCCGGCCCAAGATCATTCGTAGCGGACGGCGAGAATCTCGTATTCCCGGATTCCCCTGGGGGTCTTCACTTCCACCACGTCCTCGGCCTCCTTGCCGATGAGAGCCCGGGCGATGGGCGAGGACACCGAGATCAGTCCTTGTTTGATATCCGCCTCGTCGTCCCCGACGATTTGATACGTGACCACGTCGCCGGTTTCTAGATCCTCCAGCTCGACCGTGGCCCCGAAGACCACCCGACCATCCGCCTTCACCTGGGTGACGTCGATGATCTGGGCGTTGGCCAATTTCGCCTCGATTTCGCGAATGCGGCCTTCGATGAAGCTCTGCTGCTCACGGGCGGCGTGATATTCGGCGTTCTCCTTCAGATCACCGTGGGCCCGGGCCTCGGCGATTGCCTGAATGACTTTCGGACGCGCCACGGTTTTCAGTTCGTGCAGTTCTCGTTTCAGCTTTTCCGCACCTTTGACGGTCAAGGGTACCTTGTTCATCGGCGATCCTCGAGTTGTCCGTGCAAGTCCTGTAAGCAATATACCCGATCGGTATCCAACGCATCCAAAGCCAGACAAATGGCGTGGGCGCCCGCCAGGGTGGTGGTATAACTGACCTGGTGCTGGAGCGCCTCGCGCCGAATCCGGAACGAATCGGCGATGGCCTGCTTCCCCTCCGTGGTATTGATAATGAGCTGGACCTCGCCGTTTTTGATCAGATCCACGATGTGGGGCCGTCCCTGACCGACCTTGTTGACGACCGCACAGGACAGCCCGGCCTGCTGCAGGACTTTGGCTGTGCCGCGGGTGGCCACCAGCTCGAAGCCCTTTTCCGACAATCTCCGGGCAATGGGAACCAGGCCGGTCTTGTCGCGGTCGCGAACGCTCATCAGCACCCGGCCGCCACGTACCAATTTCGTTCCGGCGGCCCGCTGCGATTTGGCATAGGCCTCACCGAAAGTCAAACCGATTCCCATGACCTCGCCGGTGGATTTCATCTCCGGCCCCAGCAGGGGATCGACCCCCGGGAACTTGATGAACGGGAACACCGCCTCCTTGACCGCGAAATAGGAAGGCACCCGCTCCTCCCGTATCCCCTGCCGGGCCAGGGTGCGGCCCGTCATGCAGCGGGCGGCGATCTTGGCCAGCGGCAGACCGATGGCCTTGGACACGTAGGGCACGGTGCGCGAAGCCCTGGGGTTGACCTCGAGAATGTAGATGTCCCGGTCCTTGATGGCGAACTGGGTGTTCATCAACCCGACCACCCCGAGGGCCTCGCCCAACCGGCGCACCTGGTCGCGCAACTGCCGCTGCAATTCGGCGTCCAGCTCGTAAGGGGGAATGGAACAGGCCGAATCCCCCGAGTGGATACCCGCCTGCTCGATGTGCTCCATGACCCCCCCGATCCAGACGACCTCACCGTCGCACACCGCATCCACGTCCACTTCCACGGCGTCGTCGAGGAATCGGTCGAGGAGAACGGGGGACTGATTGGAGACGCTCACCGCCTCCACCATATAGCGCCGCAGTTCCTCCTCGTTGAAGACGATCTCCATCGCCCGACCGCCCAGAACGTAGGACGGTCTGACCACCAGGGGATACCCGAGTTCCCGGGCGCTGAGCACCGCTTCCTCCAGCGAACGGGCGGTGCGGTTTTCCGGCTGCCGCAGCCCCAGGCGCGCCACCAGTTTCTGGAAGCGCTCCCGGTCCTCCGCCAGATCGATGGAATCGGGCGAGGTGCCGATGATGGGCGCCCCGGCGGCTTCCAGGTCCCGGGCCAGTTTCAACGGGGTCTGGCCACCGTACTGGACGATCACGCCCTCCGGCTTCTCCAGATGGATGAGCTCGAGCACGTCTTCCAGGGTCAGGGGCTCGAAATAGAGCCGATCGGCGGTGTCGAAGTCGGTGGAGACGGTTTCCGGATTGCAGTTGACCATGATGGTCTCGAAGCCGTCTTCCTTGAGGGCGAAGGCGGCATGGACGCAGCAATAGTCGAACTCGATCCCCTGGCCGATGCGGTTGGGGCCGCCGCCGAGGATCATGATCTTACGCCGGTCCGTGGGTTCGGCCTCGCACTCCTCCTCGTAGGTGGAATACAGGTAGGCGGTGGCGGAGGCGAACTCGGCGGCACACGAGTCGATCCGTTTGTAGACCGGCCGGATGTTCCACTTGTGGCGCGCCGCCCGCACCTCCAGCTCGGAGCTGTCCAACAGGGTGGCCAGTCGGGAATCGGAGAATCCCATGCGCTTGAGGCGGCGCAGTTCCTCGGCATCCAGGGTCGCCAGGGTACGCTTCTTGAGATCCTGTTCGGTGCGGACCAGTTCCTCGATCTGAGCCAGGAACCAGGGGTCGATACGGCAGTGCTCGTGGATTTCTTCCAGGGACATGCCGAAACGGAAGGCATCGGCCACGTATCGCAGACGCTCGGGACCGGGACTGCGCAGCTCCCACACCAAGCGGTCGCGGGCATCGTCGGCCGCCGGGTCCAACTTTTCGCACAAGCCGTCGATCCCGATTTCCAGGCTGCGCAGGGCTTTCTGGAGCGATTCCTGGAAAGTGCGGCCGATCGCCATCGCTTCACCCACCGATTTCATCTGGGTGGTGAGACGGTCGTCGGCATCGGGGAACTTTTCGAAGGCGAACCGCGGTATTTTGGTGACCACGTAGTCGATGCTGGGCTCGAAGGAGGCCGGAATCGCCCCCCCGGTGATCTCGTTGCGCAGCTCGTCCAAGGTGTAACCGACGGCCAGCTTGGCCGCCACCCGGGCGATGGGAAACCCGGTGGCCTTGGAGGCCAGGGCCGAGG
>JALSGR010000039.1 GCA_026982635.1 Methylothermaceae bacterium
GTTCTTGGTCAGGGTACTGTCCCAGAACGGGGTCAAGGGCAGGCCCAGGGCGTCCCAGATGCCCGGATGGGTGAGCATGATGGGGACGTTTTCCAGTACCGGCGATTTGGTGAAGACGATGGTGCCCACCTCGCCGGTGTAGTGCAGATGGCCGCCCTTCATCGGGCTGGGTACCGCGGCGCCGGCCGGCCCGTTGTCCAGGGGCACCGGAATCTCGATGCCGACCCGTTTCTTCTCGCTGTCCTTGCTGGTGCGCTTCGGGTTGCTGCCCTTCAGGTCCTCATAGACGTAGAGATGGGTCCAATAGGCGTTGGCGACGTTTTCGTTGGCCTCGTACTTACCGTCCCCATCCACGTCGTAGGGGACGGTCCAGTAATAGAGCTTGGCGCCTTCCGAATAGGTGTTGTCCACGTGGCCGTATTCCAGCTTGAAGCGTTTGCCGCCGTCCACCAGCACCGTCGGATCCTTGGGATCGGCCCCCAGCAACCGGGGCTTGTCGTGCGGCCCCCGAGCGGTCCGAACCACCTGGCTCTGGATCGAGTTGTAAGGGGGCAGAATGCAGCAGTAGGAAAAATCGAAGCCGGTGCAGTGCATGCCCAACTCGTAGTTGATGGTGATGTTGTAATCGTTCTTCGGCTTGGTGGGATCGGTGGCGGCCACCGCCGCACCGGTGAGCAGCAGGGCGCCCAGCAACAGGTGAGCTCGCTTCATCGTTCGACCTCCTTCACAAGGGCCGCCCCGCCATCCCGGCGCGGCGGCACCGGCATCATTTCTTCAGGCTTTCGTAATAGGCGGCGATGTTTTCCATGTCCTCGTCGGAGAGGGCGGACACCATCGCCTTCATCACCGGATGGTTGCGGCTGCCGTCCTTGTAGGCCTTCATCGCCGCGACCAGATACGGCGCGTTCTGGCCCGCCAGATTGGGATATTGGGGGTTGGCGGCGATGCCGTCGACACCGTGGCAACCGGCGCAGGTGGCCGCCTTGGCCTTGCCGGCGGCGATGTCGGCGGCCTGAACGAACCCGGCCACACCGGTCAGCAACAGAACCGTCAGGGTTTTCCGCATGGTTTTCCTCCTTTTTGCTCGCGTGGTTGGAAGTGGCATCATAACGCTAAGAATCATCTTTTGCTAATGTATTTTCCCGCCAGCGGCGGAAGCGGGCCGCCACCCCATCCTCGGCCGGCCCGGCCTCGGGGGCGTCAAGAGCGCAGTTGAGTTCCAGCCACATGGCGTTGAGAATGGCGAAGGAACAGGCGAATCCCATGCCGAGCGCCCAGGCGAAGTACCACATCGGTCAACCCTCCTCTTTCAAGGTCGCGGTGTTGATCGGTCCCCACAGCACCCGGTAGACCCAGCCGGTATAGGCGATGACGACGGGTAGGAAGACCAGAGTACAGGCCAGGACCAGCTTCAGGGTGAACGGGCTGGCGGCCGCGTCCCAAAGGGTCAGGCTGCTGTTCGGATCAAGGGACGAGGGCACCAGAAAGGGAAACAGGGCGAATCCCACCGTCAGCAGCGTCGCCGCCAGGGCCGCACCGCTGCACCAGAAGGCCGCGGCCGGCACGAACTGCCGCGCCAGAGCGGCGGCCGCCAGGGTACCTCCCAGCGCCGTGAGGGGAGCGGCGATCATCCAGGGATGACGCCAGAAATTGGCCAGCCAGCCGCCGTCCGTCACCACCACCGTCTTGTCCAGCGGCGAGAAGGCGCCGGCCGGATCGGGCATGGCGTCGATCCGGTAACCGTCGATACCCACCAGCCCCAGGACCGCCAGCCCCATCCCGGCCAGAGCGACGGCGGCACCGATACCGGCGGCGGTACGGGCGCGCAGGCACACCGGGCCCAAGGTGCGGCACTGGAGAAAGTTGGCGCCGTGCAGCACCAGCAGCCCGGTGGTGACCAGACCGCACACCAAGGCGAACGGGTGGAGCAGATCGATGAAGCCACCCTGGTAATCCAGGCGCAGCCCGGCATCGAAACGAAACGGCAGCCCCAGCAGCAGATTTCCCACCAACACCCCGAGCAGCATCGCCGGTATCAGGCCGCCTACGAACAAGGCCCGGTCCCAAAAGCGGCGCCACCGGGGGGACTTGAGCTTGTCGCGGAAGTCGAAACCGGCCGGGCGCAACAACAGGGCGAACAACAGCGCCATGATCGCCAGATACGGTCCCGAAAACAGGGTGCCGTAGACCAGGGGCCAGACGGCGAACAGCACCCCGCCCAGGGTCACCAGCCAGACCTGGTTGCCTTCCCAGGTGCCCATCACCGTGGCCAGCATGGCGCGGCGCTCGCCGTCGCTGCGGCCGAGCCACGGCAGCAGGATGGCGATGCCGAGGTCGAAGCCCACGGTGAGGGCGAAGCCGGTCAGATAGAAGCCGACGATCAGCCACCAGACGACTTTCAGAGTATCGTAATCCATCGTCCCTCTCCTCCGATCAAGGCTGCGGAAGCGGTCCCTGGCGAACGGTGCGGACCATGAGAAACAGCTCCACCACCAGCAACACCGAGTAGAAACCGACGAAAGCGGCGATGGTGAGCGCCACGTCGCCGCGCTGGAGGCCGGAGGCACTGAGGAAGGTGGGCAGGACGCCGCTGACGGTCCAGGGCTGACGGCCGTATTCCGCCACGAACCACCCCAGCTCCGAGGCGATCCAGGGCAGCGGGATGCCGTAGAACGCCAGCTTCAGCAACCAGCGCTTCTGCCCTGCGATGCGGCGGGCGCAGTAGTAGAAGGCGGCGGCGAAGATGAACAGCATCGCGAACCCGGCGAACACCATGCCCCGGAAAGTCCAGAACAGCGGCGCCACCTTTGGGATGCTGTCGCGGGCGGCGCGGTCGATCTCTGCCGGGGTGGCCTCGAGGATGTCGTCGCGGTAGCGCTTCAGCAGCAGGGCGTAGCCCAAGTCCTGGTGGTGGGCCGCCAACAGGGCGCGGGCGTTGCGGTCTTCCCGGTCGCGGCGCAGATCCTGAAGGGCCTGATAGGCGATCAGGCCGCTTTCGATCCGTTCCCGGGCCCGCCGGCGCAGATCGGCGATGCCGACCACCGCCTCGTCCACCGAACGGGTGGCGATCAAACCCAGCACGTAGGGAATCTTGACCGCGTAACGGGTGGTTTCCGCCTCGTCGTCGGGAATTCCCACCAGGGTGAAGGCCGCCGGGGGCTCTTCGGTCTCCCATTCGGCCTCGATGGCGGCAAGTTTCACCTTCTGGGTCTCGCCGGCGTTGTAGCCGCTCTCGTCTCCGAGAACGATCACCGACAGCACCGATGCCAGACCGAAGCTGGCGGCGATGGCGAAGGAGCGGCGGGCGACGCCGAGGTGTTTCCCCTGGAGCAGATACCAGGCGCTGATGCCGAGGACGAACATCGCCCCGGTGGTATAACCGGCGGCCACGGTGTGCACGAACTTCACCTGGGCCACGGGATTGAAGAACACCGCCGGAAAGTCGGTCAGTTCCATGCGCAGGGTGTCGAAGTTGAACTCGGCCCCCACCGGATGCTGCATCCAGCCGTTGGCGATCAGAATCCACAGCGCCGACAGACTGCCGCCGATGGCGAGCAGCCAAGTCACCGTCAGGTGCTGAAGGCGGCTCAGCCGCTCCCAGCCGAGGAAGAACAAACCGACGAAAGTGGATTCCAGGAAGAATGCGATCAGCCCCTCGGCCGCCAGCAGCGGACCGAAGACGTCACCGACGTAGTGGGCGTAATAGGCCCAGTTGCTGCCGAACTGGAATTCCAGCGGCAGGCCGGTGGTGACCCCCAGGGCGTAGTTGATGCCGAAGAGCTTGCCCCAGAACTTGGTCATCTCCTTATAGACGGCCAGACCGGTCATGACGTAGACCGACTCCATGATCGCCATCAGGAAACTCAACCCCAAGGTCAGGGGCACGAACAAAAAGTGATACAGGGCGGTGATCGCGAACTGCAGCCGCGACAACTCGACGACGCTATCGCTCAGCACCATGACGCACCTCCTCCAGTGCCGGTAGTGCCGCGATCCGGGCCCCTCCCTCCTGGCGGAAGCAGCAGACCCAGATCGCGGTGAAAAACGCCGCCTTGAACAACAGCACGGCGGCGATCTCCCACAGCAGCCTACGCCGCGTCACTGCCGAAGTCCCGAGGCATGGGCCGCGGCCATTGCCGTCCCTTGACCAGACCCTGCCAATACACCCAGGGCAGCGCGTAGCGCTTGAGCAGATACATGGAAAGCCGCTCCTTCCCCTGATCGAAGGGGAAGGTCTCCCGCACCTTTCCACCGTAGACGAACTCCGCCAGAATGGTGCGCCCGTAGCCGGTCACCAGCGGGCAGGAGCCGTAACCGTCGTACTTGGCGACCGGTTCCCCGCCGGCCATCACCCGTCCCAGGTTGCGCGCCACCACCGGCGCCTGGGCCCGCACCGCGGCGGCGGTCTTGGAATTGGGGGTACCGGCACAGTCGCCCAGAGCGAAGACCTCGGGATAACGCTTGTGCTGCAGGGTGTATTGATCCACGTCCATCCAGCCGGCCTCGTCCCCCAGGCCGCTGTCGCGGATGAACGCCGGTGGCGACTGCGGCGGGGTAACGTGGATCAGGTCGTACTTCTCCACCACGGTCTCGCCGGTGTCGAGGTTCTCGAACACCGCCTCGCGGGCCTCGGGATGGATCGCCACCAGATTGTGGCGGAAATGGGTTTCGATGTTCCGGGGACGGATGACCTGGTCCATCAACGCCTGGGCGTACTTCTTGACCCCGAAGATCCCCGGCGTGGTGGTGTAGAAGGCCACTCGGCAGCGGTCACGGATACCCTTGCGGCGGAACCAGTCCTCGGCCAGATAGGCGATCTTCTGCGGCGCCCCCGGACATTTGATCGGCATCGGCGGCATGGTGAACAGGGCGGTGCCCCCCTCGAATTCACGCAACATCCGCCAGGTGTGCGGAACGGTGTCGTAACTGTAGTTGCTGCAGATGCCGTGTTTG
>JALSGR010000040.1 GCA_026982635.1 Methylothermaceae bacterium
CAGCTTGGTGATCGACAACCGCCCCAGCAGCGCCAGCAGCCAGGCCAGCAGGGTCAAGCCGAGACCGGCGAACAATTTCGGCAGGTAGGCGAACACCTGAGTGGTCAACACCTGAAGCGGTTCGGACACCATCTTCAGGTCCAGGGCGTCGAAGAAGGCGATTAACACCAGGATCAGCAGCAGGTAATAGACGGCCCGGGCGACGATCTTCTCAAAGTCCCAGGCGCTGTGGGTGGCCTGCCGCAGCCAGGCGTTGAGGTTCGCCAGCCCCAGACCACGGCGCACCAGGAAACGGACCAGCAGCGCCAGGAACCAGCCGACGATCAAAAGCAGCACCGCGCCGACGACCTTGGTGACCTTCTCCCCCAACACCGCGGTCAGCGGCGCCAGCCACTGGGCCAGGGTGTCGCTCAACAGGGCGATGTTTTCTCGCATGGTTCTCTCCTCTTGGCCAAGTTGCACACTCGATTCTGGAATTGAGCCTCGTTCACCGAAAACGCCACTCAATACCGTACCGAAGAGGCTCAGCCCCATACCGCGTTTTTTTCAGCGCATAATTGATTTTGTGGGGGCGGGGCGCGTCTTTTTCAAGGGCTTTGGGTATACTGTTCCCGATCATGACTGGAGGAAGATGCACCATGCGACCGAGCGGCCGACGCCCCGACCAATTGCGACCGATCCGTTTCACCTGTCACTACACCAAGCACGCCGAGGGTTCGGTGCTGGTGGAATTCGGCGACACCCGGGTGTTGTGCACCGCCAGCGTGGAAGACAAGGTACCGCCGTTTCTGCGCGGACAGAATCAGGGCTGGGTGACCGCCGAATACGGCATGTTGCCCCGGGCCACCCACGAGCGCACCAATCGCGAGGCCAGCCGCGGCCGCCAACAGGGCCGCACCCTGGAGATCCAGCGCCTCATCGGCCGAGCGCTGCGGGCGGCGGTGGACCTGGAGGCCCTGGGGGAACGCACCGTCATCATCGACTGCGACGTGCTCCAGGCCGACGGCGGCACCCGTACCGCCTCGATCACCGGCGGCTTCGTCGCCCTGGCCCTGGCGGTGGAGAAACTGCGCCAGGACGGCAAGCTCCGCAAAAACCCGCTCCACGGCCAGATCGCCTCGGTCTCCGTCGGCATCTACCGCGGCGTGCCGGTGCTGGATCTGGACTACGAGGAGGACTGCGAGGCGGAAACCGACATGAACGTGGTCAAGAACGACGGCGACGCCTACGTGGAGATCCAGGGCACCGCCGAAGGACACCCCTTCCGCCGCGACGAACTGGAAGCGATGCTGGACCTGGCCGACCGGGGCATCGCCGAACTGTTGGAACACCAGCGTCAGGCGCTGGTTCTGGCTGGAGTGGAGCGCTGACGATGCGACTGGTGGTGGCCAGCGGCAACCGCGGCAAGATCCGCGAGATCCAGGCCCTGCTCGACCCTCACGGCGTCCGGGTGCTGCCCCAGAGCGCCTTCGCGGTGCCTTCGGCCGAGGAAACCGCCCCGACCTTCGTGGAGAACGCCCTCCTCAAGGCGCGGAACGCCGCCCGCCATACCGGCCTGCCGGCGCTGGCGGACGATTCCGGCCTGGAGGTGGACGCTCTGGCCGGGGCGCCGGGGGTCTATTCGGCCCGCTACGCCGGGCCGGAGGCCGACGACCGGCGCAACAACGCCAAGCTGCTCGAGGCCCTGGAAGGCTTCAGCGGCGAGGAGCGCCGCGCCCGCTTCCGCTGCGTGCTGGTACTAGTGCGCCACCCCTACGATCCCAGCCCGCTGATCGCCGAAGGCACCTGGGAAGGCGTCATCGCCACCGAGCCGCGCGGCGAAGGCGGCTTCGGCTACGACCCGTTGTTTCTGCTCCCGGAACGGGGCGTCACCGCCGCCGAGCTGACGCCGGAGGAAAAGAACCGCCTCAGCCACCGGGGGCAGGCGCTGCGCCGGCTGCTGGCGCTGTGGCCCCGAGCATGGTCGTCTCCCGCCGACTGAGCCCCACCGAGCGCCGATCGACCGTCGCTGCGACGGCGCGCGACACCTATCGATTTGGGTTTCCCGCTCCTCGCCGCCAAAAGTAATAGATGGTAAGACGACGATGAGGAAACCAAAATTTTTGCCCAAAAACTTGTCAAGTCCACTATTTTTTAGCAGACTCTAATAATCGATGATCGATAGGAGGTTATGCCATGTCCTTGCCTGAAGAAGAGAAACGCCGGATACTCGAATCCCCCCCCAAGGGCACCTGGGCGCTCATGCTCATCGTCGCGGCGGGCATGGCGGCGGCCTGGCTGTTCCTGTACTACGGCGTCTTCATCCCCCGCGGCGCGGTCCAGTGAGGTGAGTCATGCACATCGATCCGTTGGAGAAGAAATGGCTCTACGTCGCCCTGGGAATGGTGGCCCTGTTCCTGGGTTCGATCTTCGTCTCCCTGGCTCTGGGGATCAAACCGCCCAGTAACGTCGAAACCATCGACTCGGCCCGGCTGCACCTGAGCGAGGAGTTCGCTGAGGACAACCTGGGGGTTCACATCCAGCCCGACGGCAGCATCAAGGTCGTCATGGTGGCCGGGCGCTACGGCTTCTTTCCCCGCCACATCACCGTTCCCGCCGACACCCCCGTCACCTTCCGCTGGGCCAGCATCGACGTCCTCCACGGCGTCCACATGCCCATGACCAACATGAGCACGATGGTGGTACCGGGCTACGTCTCCGAGGTAACCACCACTTTTCCCAAACCCGGCGACTATCCGATGCTGTGCAACGAATATTGCGGTCTGGGCCACGACTACATGTGGAGCAAGGTCACGGTAGTGGCCAAGCAGACCTGGGAACGCGAACATGCTTCCAAGGGAGGTGAATCATGAACGACCATCAAAGCCGCCGACTGGCCCTGTGGAACTGGACGGTCGCCTTCGCCGCCTTCCTGTTCGCCTCTTTCCTGGGTTTCTATCAGGTGGTGGAACGCAGCGGCCTGTTCGATTTCCTGGAATCCCCCAAGGGATACTTCGCCTCGGTCAGCACCCACGGGGTGCTGATGGCCTACGTCCTCACCACCTTCTTCATCATGGGTTTCGGCTATCTGACCGCCACCACCAGCCTGAAACGCCCCCTGTGGCGGCCGGCGCTGGCCTGGGCCGGTTTCTTCGTCAGCCTGCTGGGCACCGTGCTGGCGGCGATTCCCCTGCTGACCGGCAAGGCGTCGGTGCTCTACACCTTCTATCCGCCAATCCAGGCCCACGTCCTGTTCTACGTCGGCGCCGCCCTGCTGGTGGTCGGCTCCTGGGTCTGGTGCGCCATCATGGTGGTGATGGCGGTGCAGTGGCGTCGGGACAATCCCGCCAGGACGCTGCCGCTGGCCATGTACGCCACCGTCGCCAACGCCCTGCTGTGGCTGTGGACCAGCGCCGGGGTGGCGTTGGAGGTGGTGTTCCAGTTGATCCCCTGGGCCCTGGGCTGGAACGACACCCTCGATCCCGGCCTGGCCCGCACCCTGTTCGCCTGGACGTTGCATCCGATCGTCTACTTCTGGCTGATCCCGGCCTACATCGCCCTGTACTGCTTCGTTCCCCGCGAAGCCGGCGGTTATCTGTTCAGCGAGGAGATGGCCAAGTTCGCCTTCTTGGGACTGTTGATCTTCAGCCTGCCGATCGGCTTCCACCACTTGTACGTGGATCCGGAGCAAGGCGCCGGCTGGAAGCTGTGGCACGGCATCGGCACCTTCCTGGTGGCGGTTCCGACGCTGGTGACCGGCTTCACCGTGCTGGCGTCGATGGAGATCGCCGGCCGCCTCAACGGCGGCAAGGGCCTGTTCGGCTGGATCGGCACCCTGCCCTGGCGCAACCCCATGGTGCTGGCGGCCATCCTGGCTCTGCTGATGCTGATCCTGGGCGGTTTCGGCGGCATCGTCAACGCCAGCTACGCCCTCAACACCATGATCCACAACACCGCCTGGGTGCCCGGCCACTTTCACCTGATCTTCGCCGGCACCACGGTGATCCTCTATTTCGCCATCGCCTATCACCTCTGGCCCAAGATCACCGGGCGGAAACTGGTGTCCCCCACCCTGGCCCTGATCCAGTTGTGGACCTGGTTCGTGGGCATGACGCTGCTCAGCACCCCCTGGCACGTGCTCGGCCTCCTGGGCCAGCCGCGCCGCATCTCCAGCGTCACCTACAACAGCCTGCTGACCCTGGCCTGGCAACCCTACGAGCTGTTCATGATCATGGGCGGGGCGGTGCTGCTGGGTTCGGCGGTGCTGTTCGGGGTCATCCTGTGGCGCACCTGGCAGAATCCGACAGCCGAAACCGACACCGACATCGCCTATGCCGAACCGATCCATCCCCCCGAAGGGCTGCCCGCCTGGGTGGAAAACATCAAGGCCTGGAATCTGGTGATCCTGGTGCTGATGCTGATCAGCTTCGGCTGGCCTATCGCCCAGTTCTTCTTCCTGAAAACCTACGAATCGCTGCCCTGGGGGTACTGACATGAAGCGTTGGATCGTTGGACTGAGCGCCCTGCTGATGACCGCCGCCCAGGCCGGCCCCGCGACCCAGGTCGCCTGGACCGAGGAAACCCTGGAGCGGGTCGAGCGCGGCGACCCCGAGAAAGGCCGAGAGCTGGCCGGCCGCTGCACCGCTTGCCACGGCGAAACCGGCGTCAGCGCCAATCCGGCGTTCCCCAATCTCGCCGGCCAGCTGGCGACCTACCTGTATCGCCAGTTGCACGACTACAAGGACGGCAGCCGGGAGAACCCGATCATGCAGGGATTCGCCGCCGGCCTATCGGAGCGGGACATGGCCGATCTGGCCGCCTTCTACAGCCGCCAGCCGCCGGCCAAGCCGGCCGCCGCGTCGGGGAAGATCGGCGCCGAGGCGCTGCGCCTGATCGAACACGGCGACAGTAAACGCATCATTCCGCCGTGCCGGGTCTGCCACGGGGACCACGGCCAGGGGGAAC
>JALSGR010000041.1 GCA_026982635.1 Methylothermaceae bacterium
TGCGCAGCGAATTCGGCAAGCGCACCATTCGCCAGCTGGTGTCCACCGACCGGGAGGTGATCCGCCAGATTCTCCTGAAAGCCACCCAGCCGGTGGCGGAAAAGCTGGGCATCGAGATCATCGACATCCGCATCAAGCGCATCGATCTGCCGCCGCGGGTGTCCAGCTCGGTGTACGAGCGTATGCGTTCGGAGCGTGCCCGGGTGGCCAAGGAGTTCCGTTCCCAGGGGATGGAAGCGGCGGAACGGATCAAGGCCGACGCCGACCGGCAACGGGAGGTGATCATCGCCGAGGCCCGCCGGGACGCGGAAAAGATCCGCGGGGAAGGCGATGCCATCGCTTCGGACATCTATGCCAAGGCGTTCGGGAAGAACAAGGAGTTCTTCGCCTTCTACCGCAGCCTCAACGCCTATCAGAAAACCTTCTCCCGGGAAGGCGACATGATCATCCTCGAACCGACCTCGGACTTCTTCCGCTATTTCAAGCGCGAACGTCCGGGACGCTGACGGCGGGGGTTCCATCAACCGTGCCGGTCCCGCGTGGCGGGGCCGGCCATCGTCTGTAAGCCACGACATGCCAGAAGGTTTTCCCTCCGAGCCTTGGCTGCTGCCGGACGGCATCGAGGAACTGTTGCCCGACGAGGCGGCGCGGCTGGAACGGCTGCGCCGTCGCCTGTTGGACACCTGCATCGCCTGGGGGTACCGGCAGGTGGTGCCTCCCCTGATCGAGTTTCTCGACTCCCTGCTGATCGGCGCCGGCCACGATCTGGAACTGCAGACCTTCAAGCTCACCGATCCCCTGAGCGGCCGCCTGTTGGGAGTCCGGGCCGACATGACCCCCCAGGTGGCCCGTATCGACGCCCACAATCTCAAGTCGGATCTTCCGACCCGGCTCTGTTATGTCGGTACCGTGCTCCGGGCCTACGCCGATCCCCTGCAGCCGGCGCGCAGTCCGGTTCAGATCGGGGCGGAGCTGTATGGTTACGCCGGGCCCGAGGCGGATCTGGAAGTCATCCGCCTGATGCTGGAACTGCTGGCCCAGGCTGGCATCCTGGGGGTGCATTTGGACTTGGGGCACGTGGGGATCTACCGGGGACTGGCGGCCCAGGCCGGCCTGGATCCGGAGGCGGAGGCGGCGTTGTTCGCCATTCTCCAGCGCAAATCCCGACCGGATTTGCAGCAGTTTCTCGCCCAGTGCCGCTGCGATCCGGTGCATCGCGCCCAACTGGCCGCCCTGATCGATCTCAACGGGGATTTCGAGGTGCTGGACCAGGCGCGTCATCACCTGCGCCAGGCCCCGACGGCCGTGCTGGCGCATCTGGACACCCTGACCGAGGTGGCGCAGCGGCTCCGTTCGTTGCACCCGTCGCTTCCCATCCATTTCGACCTGGCGGAACTGCGGGGATACCACTACCATACCGGCCTGGTGTTCGCCGCCCTGGTGGCCGGCGTCGGGCGGGAGATCGCCCGGGGCGGGCGTTACGACGGCGTCGGGGCGGCGTTCGGCCGGGCCCGGGCGGCGGTCGGCTTCAGCGCCGATCTGAAACAACTGCTGCGGTTGGCGCCTTCCACCGGCGAGACGGGGCCAAGGCGGGTGTTGGCGCCGGCCGGGGACGATCCGGAACTGCTGGCGGCGATCCGGCGACTGCGGGCGGAGGGTTGTCAGGTGGTGCAGTGCTTGCCCGGGCAGCGGGAAACGGCACAGGATATGGGTTGCGACTGGCGATTGGTCCGCCGGCAGGGCAAGTATCAAGTGATTCCGTCAACCGATTCATCGATTTGACATGGCAAAGAACGTCGTCATCATCGGCACCCAGTGGGGGGACGAAGGCAAAGGCAAGATCGTCGACTGGCTCACCGATCGCGTTCGGGCGGTGGTTCGCTTCCAGGGCGGGCACAATGCCGGACACACCCTGGTCATCGACGGTCGGAAGACCGTCCTGCATCTGATTCCGTCCGGCGCGCTGCACGACGGGGTCGAATGTCTGATCGGCAACGGCGTGGTGTTGTCGCCCGCGGCGTTGCTCGAAGAAATCGACACCTTGGAAAAGGGTGGGATCGACATCCGCCCCCGCTTGAAGATCAGCGCCGCCTGTCCGTTGCTGCTGCCGGTGCACGTGGCTCTGGATCACGCCCGGGAAGCGGCCCGGGGCGACAAGGCCATCGGCACCACCGGCCGTGGCATCGGTCCGGCTTACGAAGACAAGGTGGCGCGGCGCAGCCTGCGCGCCGACGACTGGTTTTACCCCGAGCGGTTGGCGGAGAAGCTGAACCTGCTGCTGGATTATCACAATTTCGTCCTGACCCGCCTTTACGGTCAGAAAGCCATCGATCCGCGCCGGGCACTGGACGAACTGTTGGCTTGGGGCGAGTCCCTGAAGCCCATGATCGTCGACGTCGGCGCCCGGCTGGACGCCTTGCGGCGCGAGGGGGCGGATCTGCTGTTCGAGGGGGCCCAGGGGGCGCTGCTGGACATCGACCACGGCACCTATCCCTTCGTGACCTCCTCCAACACCACCGCCGGTGGGGCCGCCTGTGGCAGCGGTCTGGGGCCGCGGGATTTCGACTACGTTCTCGGCATCACCAAGGCCTATTCCACCCGGGTCGGCAACGGCCCGTTTCCGACCGAGCTCAACGACGAGATCGGCCGCCACCTGGCCCGGAAGGGCAACGAGTTCGGTGCCACCACCGGTCGTCCCCGCCGCTGCGGCTGGTTCGACGTCGTGGCCATGCGCAAGTCGGCCCGCCTCAACAGCCTGTCGGGCATCTGTCTGACCAAGCTGGACGTGCTCGACGGTCTGGAAACGGTGGCGCTGGGGGTGGCCTACCGGATCGACGGCCGGGTCACCGAGCAGGCGCCGCTGAGTGCGGAGGATTACGAGCGTTGCGAACCGGTGCTGGAAACCCTGCCCGGTTGGCGGGAGAGCACCTTCGGCGTCACCCGGTTCGAGGACCTGCCGGCCAACGCCCGGGCCTACATCCGCCGTATCGAGGAATTGCTCCAGGTGCCGGTGACGATGCTGTCCACCGGTCCCGACCGGCATCAGACCATCGTCCTGGCGCATCCGTTCGACTGAAGCAGAGGAAGCCGCCATGAATCAGTACCGGATCGAGAAAGACAGCATGGGCGAGGTCCGGGTTCCGGAGAGGGCGCTGTACGGTGCCCAGACCCAGCGGGCGGTGGACAATTTTCCCGTCAGCGGCATGACGCTGCCGCCCGCTTTCATCCGCGCCGTGGTGTTGATCAAACGAACCGCCGCCGAGGTCAACCGCGATCTCGGCCTGCTCGACGAAGCCATCGCCGATGCCATCGTCGCCGCCGCCGACGAAGTGCTGTCCGGACGCCACGAAGACCAGTTTCCCGTGGACGTGTTCCAGACCGGTTCCGGCACCAGCACCAACATGAACGTCAACGAGGTGCTCGCCACCCTGGCCGGCCGCATCGCCGGCAGGCCGGTCAGCCCCAACGACCACGTCAACTTCGGCCAGAGCAGCAACGACACCATCCCCACCGCGATTCACCTGAGCGCCGCGCTCCAGCTTCACGAAGCCCTGTTTCCCGCCCTTTCCCATCTGATCGAAGTCATCGGCCGGCGTGCCAGCGAACTCGACGGGGTGGTCAAGACCGGCCGCACCCATCTGATGGATGCCATGCCGGTTCGGATGGGGCAGGAATTGTCGGGCTGGGAGGCGCAGCTCAGCACCGATCTGGCCCGTCTGCGCGACGGTTGCGGCCGTCTCTATCGCCTGGCCCAGGGGGGGACCGCCGTCGGCACCGGTATCAACACCCATCCCGAATTTGCGACCCGGTTCGCGGCCCGTCTGGCGGTCGTCACCACCCTGCCGTTCGAACCCAGCCGCAACTTCTTCGCCGCCCTGAGCGCCCAGGACACCGCGGTGGAAGTCTCCGGCCATCTCAAGGTGCTGGCCTGCAGCCTGATGAAGATCGCCAACGATCTGCGCTGGATGAACTCCGGACCCCTCGCCGGCTTGGCGGAGATCGAGCTTCCCGCCCTGCAGCCTGGCAGCTCCATCATGCCCGGCAAGGTCAATCCGGTGATTCCCGAGGCGGTCTGCCAGGTGTGCGCCCAGGTGATCGGCAACGACGCCGCCATCACCGTCGCCGGCCAATCGGGCAACTTCCAGCTCAACGTGATGTTGCCGGTGATCGCCCACAACCTGCTGCAGAGCATCCACATTCTCGCCAACGGTGCCCGGTTGCTGGCGGACAAGGCGGTGGCCGGGTTCCAGGTCAAGCGTGACAACCTGGAGCGCCCCCTGAGCAGGAATCCCATTTTGGTCACCGCCCTCAATCCGATCGTGGGCTATCTGAAAGCGGCGGAAATCGCCAAGAGAGCCTATCGGGAGGGACGGTCGGTGATCGAAGTGGCCGAGGAGATGACCGACCTGTCCCAGGACGAGTTGGCGAAGATCCTCGATCCGCGCCGTCTGACCCAAGGTGGCTTCATCGAGCCATGATGGCGGTCCTGAGCGAAATCCACCTGTATCCGGTCAAGTCCCTCGGCGGCATCGCCCTGGATCGCTGGCGTTTGGACGATTTCGGTCTCCATCTCGACCGGCGCTGGATGGTGGTGGACCCGGCGGGCCGTTTTCTCACCCAGCGCCAACATCCCCAGATGGCGCGCATCCGTCCCCGCCTGATCGAGGGTGGCAGCGGTTTGGCCCTGTTCCATCCCGAACTGGGCACCTTCCGGGTGCCGGCCGCCGATCCCGGGGGGGCGCGCTGGCGTGTCCAGGTGTGGAGCGACACGGTGTCGGCGGTTCCCGTGGGCGCGGCGGCCGACCGCTGGCTCAGCGAGGCCGTCGGCGTTCCCTGCCGGCTGGTGTGGTTTCCGGACGACGTCAAACGTCAGGTGGATACCCGCTATGCCCGTACCGGCGAGCGGACCGCCTTTTCCGACGGTTTTCCGTTGTTGCTGATTACCCAGGCGTCCCTCGACGATCTCAACCGGCGGTTGCCGGAACCGGTGTCGATGCGCCGCTTCCGCCCCAATTTGGTGGTGTCCGGCACCGAGCCCTACGCCGAGGACGGCTGGCGGCGCATCCGGATCGGCGACATCGCCATGCGGGTGGTCAAGCCGTGCTCCCGCTGTCCCATCACCACCGTCGATCCGGAAACCGGGCGCCGCACCGGCAAGGAGCCCCTGGCGACCCTGGCGACCTACCGTCGGCGTGGTAACAAGGTCTATTTCGGCCAGAACCTGATCCACGAAGCCCGCGGGGAGCTACGGGTGGGCGACTCAGCGCAGATAATTGAACAGTGACAGGTTCTGGACCTTGACGAACGCCTGCTGGGCGGCCTGGAGCGCCACCTGTTCCAGATTGAAGCGGCCGATGGCCTCGGCGTAGTCAAGATCCTTGACGGTGGACAGAGTGGTCCGCATTTCCTCCAGGAAACGCTCGTTGACCTGGCGCTGCTGGTCGGCGGCGTTGAGACGGGCGCCGATGCCGGCGCGGGTGGTATTGATCTTCTCCAGGCCGTTGTCGAGGGCGTAGAGGGAGTCTTCGATGAGGGCCTTGGCGTCGTCGCCGTCCAGGCTCCCTTCGAGCGCCCGGGCGAACTGGTCGATGAAGCTGAAGGTGTTGTCGTAGCGGCGCAGCTGGGCGGTGGCGGCGACGTCGCCCGGGGCGCTCCAGGTCAGCACCAGTTTGCCGGCGTCGTCGCCCACTCCCGCGGCCACCGTGAACGGGGCCGGCGGGGCGCCGGCGGCCGTGTTCAGGGCGTCGGCCAGCTCCGTCAGGGTCGGGTCCTTGTCCATGGGACCGGCGGTGAGAGTGATGCCGTCCACTTCCAACTCGAAGACGGCGCCGGGGGTGAGGGCGCCGACGGGGATCTTCTGGATCTCGGGGCTGGTCGGCGTACCGTCGGTGATCTGGTCGGGCGGGGCGTCGATGCGGCTGGTTTCCACCCGTTCGAACACCGCACTCCCCGGATCGCCGTCTGCCAGGCGGCGCGTGGGGCCGATCTGGATCAGGCGTCGGTTGGCGTCGCCCTGGTAGCGGTAATAGCCGTCGATGGCCAGGGCGGTCTCGGGATAGGGTTGGGTGTGGCTCTTGGTGCCGGCGAACAGGTACTCGCCGTTGGCGTTACGGGTGTTGGCCAGGCCGACCAGTTCGTCGAGGGCCTGGCGCACTTCGGCGGCGATGTAGCCGCGGTCCTCCGGCCGTAGGGAGGCTTCGTTGTTGGCCCGGACCGCCAGTTCCCGGACCCGCTGCAGGATGTCGGTGACGCCGGCGAGGGTGGCTTCCTCGAGGGAAAGGCGGTTGGTGAGGGTGGTGACGTTGTCCTGGTACTGTTCCTGTTTGCGGATCGCTTCCTCCAGGTCCAGGGTACGGGCCGCGGCGATGGGGTCGTCGGCGGGGGTCAGGTTTTTGTTGCCGCTGGCCAGTTGCAACTGGGTCTTGTTGAGTCGGCTCTGCTGATCGAGGATGGCGTTGATCCCCAATTGCTGCGTCAGGGCGGTGGAAAGGCGCATCATCACCTCCGCACGGCGTTGATGAGGGTGTCGAAGGTCTGAGTGGCGACGCTGACCACCTGAGCGGCGGCCTGGTAGGCCTGTTGAAACTTCACCAGATTGGCGGCTTCCTCGTCGAGGTTGACCCCGGCCACCGCCTCGCGGGCCTGCATCGCCTGCTGCTTGACGGTGTCGTGGGCGTCGCGGCTGATTTCCGCCGCCCGGGTCAGGCTGCCGACCTCGGCCACCATCTGGCTGTAGGCGTCCTGGAGGGTCGCCTTGCCGCCGAGTACCAGTTTGGCCGATTCCAGCCCCGCCAGGGACAGAGCGATGCCGTTGTCGCCGAGCGCCCCGCTGCTGGTGTCACTGGCGGCGGCGGCGATGCGGCGGGGATCGTCCAGGGCGACGTCGAGTTTGCCGGCGGCGTCGGCGGTGGGGCGGATCAGAAAGCGGTCGCCGGCGATCGGAGGATTGGTGGGGTCGAGGTCGATCTTGATCCCGTCCACGGTCGCCGGGAAGCTGCTCAGGGTGGTCTGGTTCCGGTCGCTGAGTCGGGTCAGGGTGTAGTTGGTGCCGTCGTATTCGAGCAGATAGTCGCTGGCTTGCAGATCGGCGGCGCTCACGTAAGCGGCGCTGATATCGCCGCTGGCGTTCCGGAGCACCGGGATGGTGAGCGGCTGGAAGAAATCCAGCCCGGTGTTGCCGTCGAGGTCGTAGCCGCTTTGATGCAGACCGTTGAATTCCAGGGCGAGTCCGGCGGCCAGACGTCCCAGCTTGTTCTGGGTCGGAATCAGGACTTCGTCGCGGAAGCGCAGCAATCCCCCGACCTCACCGCCGGAGAGCGTCGAGGTGATCGTCAGGGTGGTGGCGCCGGTGGTGAGAGTCACCTCCGAGACGTTGGGATCGAGATCGTTGGGCCGGAGCCCAAGGGTGGCGGCGCGCGAATCGCTGACCAGGTTCTGGCCCTTGCCGATGAAGACGCTGACGGCGCCGTTGTCCTGGGGCACCGGGGTGATGTCGATCTTTTCCGCCAGCCGCTCGAGGAGAAGATCGCGGCGGTCGAGCAGATCGTTGGGCGGTTTGCCCTGGGAACGGGCCAGCTCGTAGACGATCTTCTGGTTGAGGGTGGCGATTTCCCGGGCGGCGGCGTTGATCTCCTCGACCTGATTGCGCAGCTCGCTCTGGGTCTGGGCGTTGATTTCCTTGAGACGGGCGTCGAGGAGGTTGAAGCGGTCGCCGAGGGTGGCGGCTTCGGTCAACAGGGTTTGCCGGGCCGGAATCGAGGTGGGATCGGTGGCGACGTCGTGGACGGCGTTGAAGAAGTTCTTCAAGGCCGACGAGACCCCGACGTCGGGGTCGGCGACGAGATTGTCGATCTGGGCGGCGAGGCGGTGATAAGTGTCCACCTCGGAAAACCCGGTGGTGGCCTCCCGCAAGCGGGTGGTGAGAAAGTCGTCGTAGGCCCGCTTGATGGCCGTGGTTTGGACGCCGGTGCCGAAGAAGCCGGCGCCGCTGAAGAAGGGTTCCCGGGTGGCGGTGTCCACCCGCTGGCGGCTGTAGCCCTCGGTGTTGACGTTGGCGATGTTGTGCCCGACCGTGTTCAGGGCCTGCTGGGTGACCCGGAGGGCGGAGGTGGCGATGTCGAGGATGGCGCTGCCCATGATGGTTCACCTACGAAGCGGCTACGGTCTGACGCCGGTAGATGGCCAGGATCTTGTCGGCGTAGTGGGGATCGGTGGCGTAGCCGGCCCGCTGCAGGGCGTGAAGATAGCGTTCCGGATCGCCGGCCTGACGCAACGCTTCGGCGTAGCGGGGGGATCGCAGCAGGGCGAGATAGTCCTCGAAGCTTTCCCGGTAGTCGCGGTAGGCGCGGAATTGCGCTCTTTTCTTCACGGCGACTCCGTCCCGGTATTCCAAGGTGTCCACCTGGACCCGGTCGCCTTTCCAGGAGCGGCCGGCCTTGATGTTGAATAGATTGTGGCTGCTGCGGCCGTCGGCGTGATGGATGATCTTTTTTCCCCAGCCGGTTTCCAGGGCGGCCTGGGCCAGAAGCAGCTTGGGGTCGACGCCGATCTTGGCCGCCGCCCGGCGCGCCTCCGGCAGCAGGGCCTGGAGGAATTGCGCCGGGTTTTCGAAGCGGCTCGGGGGCGCGGGACGGCCGGGAGCGGTGCCGGCGGTCTTTGCGGCCGCTTCGGCTTTCGTCCCGGTCAGGGAGTCGGGAACCGGCTGGCGGCGGTAGTCGGAAAGTTCCCGGCCGGTGACCGTAGCCGGCTGCGGCCGGCTCAGCTGCCGCACGATCATTTCCGCGATGCCGATTCCGCCTCGCTCCGCCAGATGCAGGGCCAGCTGACGGTCGTACAGATCGCGGTAGAAACGGCTGCGCTCGCCCCCCATGAGGGGATCGCCGGGGGTGGTCTGCCGCATTTGTTTCAACACCATCTGCACGAACAGGGCCTCGAATTGCTTGGCGGTCTGTTTCAGGGCGGCCTGACGGTCCTGGCGCGCCTTTAACCTTAGATCGGCCAGTTGCCGGAAATCTGAATAGAGAAAAGGACGGTCACGCATGGTCAGATCACGATGAGTTCGGCTTCCAGGGCGCCGGCGCTCTTGAGGGCCTCGAGGATGGCGACCAGATCGGAGGGCGCCGCACCGACTTGATTGACCGCCCGCACCAGATCGTTGAGGGAGACGCCGGGATCGAATACGAACATGTGTCTGCCTTCCTCCTCGACGCTGACGTCGGAACGGGGGACCACGGCAGTGGTGCCGCCCGAGAGGGGGGGCGGTTGGCTGACTTCCGGGTTTTCCCGGATGGTGACCACCAGGTTGCCGTGGGACACCGCCGCCGGCCGGACCCGAACGTGGCGACTGATGACCACGGTGCCGGTGCGGGAATTGACGATCACCTTGGCCGGCGCCTCGCCGGGTTTCACTTCCATGTTTTCGATCATGGAGACGAAGGCGACCTTCTGGGCCGGATCCACCGGCGCGCCCACGCGGACCGAGGCCGAATCCAGCGGGCGGGCGGTGTCGGGGCCCAGTACCTGGTTAATCGCCGCCGCGATGCGCTGGGCGGTGGTGAAGTCAGGACGGTGGAGGTTCAGGGTCAGGTACTTGGCGTGGGAAAAGGGGTTGGGAACCGCCCGCTCCACGGTGGCGCCGTTGGGGATGCGGCCGACGCTGGGAATGTTGACGGTGATGCGCGAGCCGTCCCGTCCCTCGGCGGTGAGACCGCCGACGATCAGGTTGCCCTGGGCGATGGCGTACACCTGGCCGTCGATTCCCTTCAGGGGGGTCATCAGCAGGGAGCCGCCCCGCAGGCTCTTGGCGTCGCCGATGGACGAGACGGTCACGTCGATGGTCTGCCCTGGTTTGGCGAAGGGGGGCAGGACGGCGTGGACCGAGACGGCGGCGACGTTCTTGGACTTGGGGTTGACCCCGGGGGGCAGGGTGATACCGAGACGGGCCAGCATGTTGCGCAAGGTCTGGCCGGTGAATTTGGTCTTGTCGCCGGTGCCGTTCAAGCCGACCACCAGGCCGTAGCCGATGAGCTGGTTGTCGCGCACCCCGGCGATAGAGGCCAGGTCCTTGATGCGCTCGGCGCCCGCCAGCGCCGGAATCGCCAGGAACAGGATCGTCAACCAGGATTTCAACCGCATCTCACAATACCCGTCGGTTCGTCTTTTCCATAGCCGGCAAATGGAAACTCGGCCTCAGAAGGGAAAGAACACGCTGTTGAAGAAGCGGGTCAGCCAGCCCACCTGTTTGGCGTCCGCCATCGCCCCTTCGCCGGTGTACATGATGGTGGCGTCGGCCACCTTGGTGGAGGGCACCGAATTGTCGGCTTCGATGTCCACCGGGCGGACGATACCGGCGAGACGGACGTACTCGTGACCGTCGTTGATGGTGATGCGTTTTTCCCCCTGGACCCGCAAGTTGCCGTTGGGAAGGATTTCCACCACGGTGACGGTGATGCTGCCTCTGAGTTGATTGTTCTGAATCGCCTGTCCCTCGCCCTTGAAATTTTTGTCGGTTCTCACCTCGGTTTCCCAATTGACGCCGAGGAAGTTGGTCTTGCCCAGGATCAGCGGCGCCTTTCCGCCGATGCTGTTGCCTTTCTTGATCTCCAGGTCGGCTCTCTTGGTGGCGTCGGTTCGTTCGACCAGGCGGATGGTGAGGATGTCGCCCACCCGCCGGGCCGTGAGGTTTTCGAACAGATGGATGCTGCGATCGGCCCGGTAGATGGCGCCGGTCGGGTGGAGCGGCGGCGGGAGGTAGCGGGGCGCGGCGGGGGCGAAGGCGGCGTTGTGGAGCGGCATCGACTCCGGCAGGGTGGCGCACCCCGTCCCCAACAGCGTCAGACCCACGAGGAAAAGCTGTCTGAGCATGGGATTACAGGTTGTTGTTGAGGAAGGCCAGCATCTGATCCACGGTGGCGATGGCCTTGGAGTTCATTTCGTAGGCCCGCTGGGTCTCGATCATGTTGACCATCTCCTCCACCACGTTGACATTGGAGGTCTCCAGAGAATGCTGTACCAGGGCGCCGCGTTCGTCTTCATTCGGATTACCTACCGTGGGCGGACCGCTGGCCACCGACTCGCGGAACAGGTTTTCCCCGATGGGTTCTAGGCCGGTGGGGTTGACGAAGTCCGCCAGCTGAATCTGCCCCAACTGCTGGGGTGTCGGGGTGCCGGGCACGGTGACCGAGACCGTGCCGTCCTTGCCGATGGTGATGCTGGTGGCATTGGGGGGAATGGTGATGGCCGGCTCCAGGAAATAGCCGCTGGCGGTGACCAGCTGGCCTTCCGCATTCATCTTGAAGGCACCGTTGCGGGTATAGGCGATGCTGCCGTCGGGCAGCAGCACTTGGAAGAAGCCGCGCCCGTCGATGGCCACGTCCAGGGCGTTGCCGGTCTGGACCACGTTCCCCTGGGTGTGGATCTTCTCCGTGGCCACCACCCGCACGCCGGTGCCCAATTGCAGTCCCGAGGGCAGCTCGGTGTTCTGGCTCGACTGGGCACCCACCTGGCGGACGTTCTGGTACAGCAGGTCCTCGAACAACGCCCGGCCTTTCTTGAAGCCGACGGTGTTGACGTTGGCGAGATTGTTGGAGATCACTGCCATCCGGGTCTGTTGGGCGTCGAGGCCGGTCTTGGCGATCCAAAGGGCTCGGTCTGTCATGGCGTTACTCCCGTTCGTTTCATCCCATGCGGAGCAGTTGGGCGGTGGCGTCGGCGTCGGTCTCGGCGGTCTTCATCATCTTGACCTGGAGTTCGTAACGCCGCGCCAGCTCGATGAGATCGACCAGGGCGGCGACGCTGTTGACGTTGCTGCGTTCCAGGGCGCCGGAGACCAGGGTGACGCCGGCGTCGGCCTCGGCCGTTTGGCCATTCTTGAGGCGGATGAGGCCGTCGATGCCCTTTTCCAGTTGCCGCGGGTCGGTGCGGACGAGTTTGATCCGATCGACGACGGCGGTGACGTCCGGCTTTTCCCCCAGCGGAACGATGGTGATGGTGCCGTCGCCGGCGATGTCGATCTTCTGGGCCGGCGGAATGGCGATGGGGCCGTTCTCCCCCAGAATCGGCAGCCCGTCGCCGGTTTGCAGCATTCCTTCGGGGGTGATGCGGAGGTCGCCGCGGCGGGTGTAGGCTTCCGAACCGTCCGGAGCCTGGACCGCGATCCAGCCGTCACCCTTGACGGCGACGTCCAGCTCGCGCCCGGTGGTCTGGATGGGGCCGGGATCGAAGTCGGTGGCCGGCCGTTCGTTGAGGGCGTAGACCCGGGTGGGGAAGCCGGGGCCGAACACCGGCATGCTGCGGAACTGTTCCAGATCGGCCTTGAAGCCGGTGGTGTTGACGTTGGCCAGGTTGTTGCTGACCGAGCTCTGGGCCTGGAGGGTCTCCTTGGCCCCGCTCATGGCGACGAACAGACTACGGTCCATGGTTCAGCTCCATCAGCGCAGGTTGAGCAGGGTCTGGATTACCTGGTCCTCGGTGGAGATGGTCTGGGCGTTGGCCTGATAGCTCTGCTGGGCCACGATCAGGCGGACCAGCTCCTTGGAGAGGTCGACGTTGGAGGCCTCCAGGGCGCCGGACTGGATGGTGCCGACGTTACCGGTGCCGGGATTGTCGCCCTGGGTGCTCAACGGCGGGCCCGAGGCGGCGCTCTCTCCCCAGGTGGTGTTGCCCAGCTTGGCCAGTCCCTGTTCGTTGCGGAAGCGGAACAGCTTGATCTGGCCGATCTTCTCGCCGTTGCCGTTGGTGAAGCGGGCGAAGATCTCCCCCTTGTCGGTGACTTCGAGGCCAGCGAAATCCCCGGCGGGAAAGCCGTTCTGGCTCATGGAATTGATGGTGAACTCGCTGTTGTACTGGGTGGTGCCGGCGAAATCGAAGATCAGGTTCAGGGCGTCGGCGCCGGTGGGGGTGTAGCTGTCCAGTGTCGCCTTGGTGGTGGTGCTGTCGCCGTTGACCTCGATCAGGGAACCGTTGGTGTCGAATTTCAGGGTGATCCCCGTGGGGGGGGTGAGCTTATTGGTGGTGCCGTCGATGTACTGATGGACCTTCCAGGTATTGTCCGCGGTGCCGTCCTTGACGAAATAAGTGGTGAGGACGTGGGGATTGCCCAGGGAGTCGTACACCGTGATCGAGGTGGACTGGTTGTAAGTGGCCGGGTCGGTGGGATCGAAGGTGCCGGCCGGCGCGGTGGCGGCGGCGTTCAGATTGATGCTGAGCGACTCCAGGGTGGTGGCCTGGGGCTTGCCCTTGGTGATGTTCACCTGGAGCGGTCCCGGCGTTTCCCCGTTTGCCGTGACCACGGTGCCGTAGAGCACCTGTCCCTGGTCGTTGACGATGTAGCCGTTCTTGTCCAGTTGGAAGGCGCCGTTGCGGGTGTAGGCGGAGGGCAGGCCCTGGGACATGTTCTTGGGGTCGATCAGACCGAAGAAACCCTGGCCGCTGATGGCCAGATCCAGGACGTTTTCGGTGTATTCCAGGTTGCCCTGGGTGAAGCTTTGGGCGACGTCCGTCACCCGGACGCCGCTTCCCGGTGTGGTCTTGGAGGCGCCGAAGACGCTGGCGGCGTAGACGTCGGCGAACTCGGCCCGGGATTTCTTGAAGCCTACGGTGTTGGCGTTGGCGATGTTGTTGCCGGTGGTCTGGAGATCGGTGGATGCGGCGTTGAGGCCGCTAAGAGCCGTGCTGAATGGCATGCTGTTTCCTCCGTTATAAGATTTGTTTGATCGCTTGGATGTCGACGCTGCCGAGACCTTCCAGATCGACCGTCAGGCCATAGCCGTTTTCGGCGGTGGAGACACTTTCCACCGTGGCCGGCACCAGGGTGGTCAGGGCGCGGTTCTCCCCTTCGACCATGCCCTCGGCCTGGATCTGGTACGTGCCGGGTTCGGCGAAGTCGCCGTCGTCCTTCAGGCCGTCCCAGACGAAGGGAACCCGACCGCTGTCCTGGGGACCCAGTTCCAGGGTGCGGACGACCTGGCCGCTGGTATCGACGATGCGGACCGTGACCCCGGCGGCCGGTTTTTCCAGCGCCAGGGCCCCCTGCAGTTCGCCGCCGGGGGCCAGGCGGGCCTGGTTTCCTTCCACCAGGACCTGACGTCCCACCAGCCCGGCGGCCTGCAGCGCCTGGTCCGCGGTGATGGCGTTGGCGAAGTCGGCGAAGGATTGCTGCAGCGCCTGAATCCCGTTCACGGTTCCGAACTGGGCCAGCTGGGTGAGGAACTCGGTGTTTTCCATGGGCTTGAGGGGATTCTGATGGGTCATCTGCGTGGTCATCAGTTTGAGAAAATCCTCCTGACCCAACTCGTTGCGGGGTTTCTGGGCGCTTGGGGGCTTCATCAGCCCCAGTTCCTGCAGGCGGGCGACGTCCACGTTCATGGCTTACTGTCCCATGCGTAAGGTTTGCATCATCAGTTCCTTGGCGGTGTTCAACACCTCGATGTTGTTCTGGTAGGCACGGGAGGCGGCGATCATGTTGGCCAGTTCCTCCACCGGATTGACGTTGGGTTTGAAGATATAGCCGTCCTCGTTGGCCATCGGGTGATGGGGGGCGTATTCCATGCGCAGGGGCGCGGGGCTCTCCACCACCCCCAGCACCCGGACTTCGGTGGTGGTGCCGCGGAGGCGGTCGAAGGCGTCGCGGAACTGGGCCGCGAAGACCGGCTGCCGGGATTTGTAAGTCTGTTCGATACTGCTGGAGACGCTGTCGGCGTTCGCCAGGTTGCTGGCGGTCAGATTGAGGCGCAGCATCTGGGCGTTCATGCCCGAGCCGGCGACGTCGAAGATCTTGAAGCTCGACATGGATCACTCTCCTTTCAGGGCGGTGAGCAGGCCGGCGAACTTGCCGTTGACGAAACGCAGACTGGCCTGATAGCGGAGTGCGTTCTCGGCGAATTTGGCCTGCTCGATGTGTTCCTCGACGGTATTGCCGTCCAGCGCCGCCTGTTGCGGCACCCGGTACAGCAGCCTTCCGTCCTGGGCGTCGGCCGCTAGGGAAAGGTGGCCGGCATGGGTGGTTCTCAGCGGCACTTTGGGTTTGGTGTCGCCGCGCAGCAGGCGCTCGACGTCGAAATCGCGCGCCTTGTAGTTGGGGGTGTCGGCGTTGGCCAGGTTGGAGGCCAGCACCTCCATCCGTCGTGCCCGCAGCCGCAGCGCTTGCGGGTGCAGGCCCAGGGCGTTGGTGAAACTGATTTTCATGGTCGTCGTCCGGTTCGTGGAACGCAGCAATGGTTTTGCATTTCCTGTGCCAGACTGAGAACGAAGGAAACTCAATGGGTTATGGTGGCGGGGATGGCAAGGCGGCAAGATTTCGCCGCCCGTGCCATCCTGTGGAAGGGATCGGTGGTGAAGTGGATGCCTTGCCGCCTGGCAAGTTGTAAGCGGCAAGAGCGGATGAAGCCGCAGCCTTCAGGCCGCCGCCCGTTTGGCTTCGTGTTCGCGCAGCTTTTCCTGGACCGCCGTGGCCAGTTCGTCGGGTTCGAACTTGGCGAGGAAGCGGTTGGCCCCGACTTTCTCCACCATGGCCTGATTGAACACCCCGCTGAGGGAGGTGTGCAGCAGGATGTAGAGATCCTGCATGGCCGGATGCTGGCGGATTTTGGTGGTGAGGGTGTAGCCGTCCATCTTGGGCATTTCGATGTCCGAGATGACCATGGTGAGGAAGTGATCGAGATCCTTTCCTTCGTCCACCCAGCCGGCAAGAATCCGGTAGGCTTCTTCCCCGTCCCGCGCCAGGGTGCTGGAGACGCCCAGTTGGTCCAGGACCCGTTTCACCTGGTTGCGGGCGACCATGGAATCGTCCACGACCAGAATATGTTGGTCCTCCGCGGCCAGCTTCTCGTCGATCACGCCTTCCGAGACTTCCTCCTCACCGCCGGCGATTTCCTTCATGATCTTTTCCACGTCGATGACTTCGATCAGCTCGCCTTCGAATTCGGTCACCGCGGTCAGATAGGTTTCCTTGCCGGCTCCCCGGGGAGGCGGCTGAATCTGGTCCCAGCTCATGTTGATGATACGGTCGACGCTGCCGACCAGAAATCCCTGGACCGAGCGGTTGTATTCGCTGACGATGACGTAACCGCTGCCGTCGCGGGGCAGGGGATCGGCGCCGACCCCCATGGAGAGATCGAGGATGGGAACGGTCTGGCCGCGCAGATGAGCGACGCCGCACATGACCGGGTGGGCTTCGGGAATCTGGGTCAAAGGCGGGCAGGTGATCACCTCCTTGACCTTGAAGACGTTGATGCCGAAACGCTGCTTGCCGCCCAGGCGGAACAGAAGCAGTTCCAGGCGGTTGTGTCCGGCCAGTTGGGTGCGCTGATCGACCTCGGCGAGAATGCTCGACATGACATGACTCCCTGTGATTGTGGATTTTTCTCCGTTATCGGCCGGTCGTCGCCAAGCTTGAGCGGGTAGCGCTTTTCCAGGGTTGGAAAGGAAACATGGCCCTGATCTTGCACCGCGTTGGGGTATCGAAGGTTGTTCGGGGGGATGCGACGATGCGGACAGTTTTGTGGTTCTACGCCCTGGGATGGTGGGCAGCGGCGGTTGGCGCCACCCCGGTTCAATCCCTGGCGGCGATCGGCGAGGCCGTGACCGCTCAGTTGTCGTCAATAATTCGACGCGACCATCGGGATTTTGACGTATCCGTGGCCCCTCTGGACCCGAGGTTACGGCTGCCCCGATGCGGCCGGCCGCTTGAGGCCGTTCCGGCCCATGGGGCCCTGCGGCCGGGTTGGATCTCGGTGCAGGTGCGTTGCAGCGGTGACCATCCTTGGACCGTTTACGTCAAGGCCAGGGTGAGCATCTACCGCCGGGTCGCGGTGCTGACCGGTGATCTGCCCCGGGGTACCCGGCTCCAGCCGGAGCACGTGATCTTGCAACGCCGGGATCTGGCGGATCTGCGCCGGGGCTATTTCGTCGCCGTCGATGCGGTCGTCGGCCGTCGGCTGCGCCGATCCCTGCCGCGGGGTTACGTCCTGACGCCTCAGGTGCTGGCGAGCGACACGATCGTGCACCGGGGGGAGGCGGTAGTGATCCGGGCCCGGATCGGGGGGCTCGATGTCCGCATGAGCGGCCATGCGTTGGCGGACGGCAGCGAAGGTCAGAGGATTCGGGTGCGTAACGATCGTTCCAAACGCATCGTCGAAGGTATCGTCCGAAAACCGGGCGAAGTGTGGGTGACTTTTTGAGCTAAACTTTAATGACACAGGTGGAGCGATCCGCTGCGATGGATGACCCGAGAGCGAGGACAGGACCATGACGATTGATTTGCGTGCGCTGATCGGCAGGGGCGTCGGTTCCACCGTCGGTGGGACCGAGACGACCCGGAAGATGGAAGCGAAAAAGAATCCGCAACAGCCCGCCTCGGATTCCCTGGCGCTGACCGATGTGGCGTCGCGCCTGATGGCGGCGGAACGGGCGTTGGGCAGCGGCAGTGTAGTGGACATGGTGCTGGTGTCACGGGTGGCCCAGGCCCTGGAGGACGGCAGCTATGAAATCGATGCCGAGCGGATCGCGGAAAAGATCCTCGAACTGGAAGCCCAGTTGCCCGGGGAGGCCGGGGATGACGGCTGAACGCCACGCCGTTTCGCTGGACCAGTTGCGCCGGTTGCACGAGATGACCGAGCGGTTGTTGACCTTACTGGCGCTGGAGAGCGATTGTCTGGCCCGGCGCAACCTCGAGGCGCTCATGGAAGTGGTGGAGGCCAAGAGCGCCGTGGTGGCGCAGATCGACCGGCTGACGGCGCAGTTGCCGCTGGAGGCGACGCATTTTCCGTCCCATCCGGAGGCTGACCGGTTGTGGCGGCAGATCGAGGACACGCTCCACCGCGGTCGGCGGCTCAACGAAGCCAACGGCGCCCGGATCGCCCTGCTTCAGGAGCACAACCGCCAATCTCTGGCCCTGTTGTTCGGTCAGCGGCGTCGCTTGGTGGGGTACGAGTCGGACGGGCGCTCCCGGATGGACAGCGGGGATCGCCTGTTGGGGGCAGGGTGAGCGGGTGTTTGGTTGGTTTCGCAGGGCCCGGAAGCCGGCGCCGACGCCGGCGACTCTCCCCGCAGCGCATGAACGTAATCCCCATTTCATCTACGATCCTGAGGAAATTGGCAGGATTCTCGCGGAATTGTGCCATGCCTCCACGGTGGTCTCGCTGTATTTCCCCGAGCGGCCGCAGCAAGGGTACGGTTCTTCCCTGATCGCGGTCGGTAGAGGGGGGGTGCTGCTCGATCAGGTCAATCATCCTGGGGGGCACGCCCGGTTGGTGGCGGAAAAATCCTTTCGGGCCTTGAGCAAATACGAAGGGGTGGCGGTGACCTTCGATTGCCGCCTGTTGGGCCTCGTCGAGGCCGAGGACGGCCTGCGTTACCGGGTGGCCTTCCCGGAGCGGATCTATTATCCCCAGTTGCGTGAATTCTTCCGGATTCGGGTGCAGGCGTTGAATCTGCCTCTGTATATCCCGTGGCGCGACGAAATGGGCGAGGTGGAAACGCTGGTCGGCCGGCTCGAGGATCTGGGTCCCAACGGCGTCGGCTTCGTCCTGGAGTCGGATCTTTTCATCCGCAAGCTGGACGTATTGCGTCGTTGCGTTCTTCGGATCGAGGACGACCGGCAATTGACCTTCGACGTCCAGGTGCGCAACGTTCGTCGGTGGGGGCACGGACCTCGAATCCGGGTGGGGGGCAGGTTCGTCGGCCTTTCCAAGCGGAACGCCGGTCTGATCCGGCGCGAGATCACCCGCCTCCAGCGCCGCCTGCGGGACTCAGGTCTCGAAGAAACGCCGTGACGCCTTCGGGTTGCGGAAGACCAGCGGGGCCTCGGGTGGGGCTTCGGCCTCGGCGATGGCTTGGTCGATCAGGTGGCGGTGGGGGGATTTGGCGCACACCGGGTCGGTGGCGGTCATGTCCCCGGTGAGCAGATAGGCCTGGCAGCGGCAGCCGCCGTAGTCCTTGGTCTTTTCGTCGCAGGAGCGGCATGGTTCCGGCATCCAGTCGAAGCCGCGGAAACGGTTGAAGATCTCCGACTCCTCCCAGATTTCCCGGATGCTCATTCGCCGCACGTTGGGAAACTCGTCGATGGGCAGTTCTCGGGCGGCGTGGCAGGGCAGGGCGGCTCCGTCCGGGGCGATGGTGAGGAAGGTGGTGCCCCAGCCGTTCATGCATGCCTTGGGCCGGTCCTCGTAGTAGTCGGGGATGACGTAGTAGATCTTCATCTTCCCTTTGAGCCGTTCCTTGTAGCGGCGGGCGACGGCTTCGGCGCGTTCGAACTGCTCCCGGGTCGGCATCAGCTGGGCGCGGTTGAGACGGGCCCAGCCGTAATACTGGGTATTGGCCAGTTCCAGGTAGTCGGCGCCCAGTTCCACGGCCATCTCCAGAATCCCTTCCATCTGTTCGATGTTGTGGCGGTGGATGACCACGCACAGCACCATGGGGTATCCCTGTTCCTTGACCCAGCGGGCCACCTGCTTCTTGTGGGCGAAACTCTCGGTGCCGGCGAGCCAGTCGCTCAAATCCTGTTCCGGGGCCTGGATGCTCACCTGAATGTGGTCGAGGCCGGCGGCCTTGAGGGCGGCGATGCGCTCGGCGCTCAGGCCGTAACCGGAGGTGATGAGGTTGCTGTAGTAACCCAGCCGGCGGGCGTGGGCCACCAGTTCTTCCAGGTCCGGACGGGTCAGGGGCTCGCCCCCGGAGAAGCCCAGTTGCACCGCTCCCATTTCCCGGGCTTCGCTCAGTACCCGCTTCCAGCCCTCGGTGGTCAGTTCCTCCTTGTGACGGGCGAAGTCCACCGGGTTGGAACAGTAGGGGCACTGTAGCGGGCAGGCGTAGGTGAGCTCGGCCAGCAGCCAGCGCGGCGGGCTAAGCGGCGGTTTCGATCCAGCCGTTTTCAAGGGCGATCTCCAGGAATTCACGGACGTCGTCGGTAAGACCCTCGGTCTGATATTTTCGTTCCAGTTCTTCGACGATGGTCCTGAGGGTGTGCTCGCCGTCGCAGCGCTTGAGGATCTCCGCCGAGGTGGCGTTCAACTCCACCAGCCCTTCCGGGTAGAGGATCACGTGGCGCTGCTGGGCTTCTTCCCACTGGAGACGGTGCAAGGGGGAAAATCGCAGCGGGGCGTCGGGATCGAGGCTCATGAGACGTTGAAGTAGGGCGGTTTGTTGTCCACGTAGGCCAGCCACATGGCGTCGAGCATGGTCCAGAGGATGTCGAGCTTGAACTGGAGGATTTCCAGGGCTCGTTCCTGCAACTGGCGGCTGCGGCCGAAGTAGTCCAGGGTGAAGGCCAAGCCGTGTTCCACGTCGCGGCGGGCCTGGCTGACGCGCTTCTGGAAGTAGGCCAGCCCCTCCGGCTTGATCCACGGATACAGCTCGGGCCAGCCGGCCAGGCGCTGCTTGTGGATGGTGGGGGCGAACAGTTCGGTCAAGGAGGAACATACCGCCTCCTGCCACGGGGCGGTGCGACAGAAGTTGTAGTAGGCGTCCACGGCGAAGCGGACGCCGGGTAGGACGTGGCGGAGGGAAGTGATTTCCTCCCGCGTCAGGCCGCAGGCCAGCCCCAGCTGGATCCAGGCTTCGATGCCGCCGGGGTCGTCGCCGTGGCCGTCGTGGTCGAGGATACGCTGCACCCACATCTGCCGGGTTTCCCGGTCCGGGCAGTTGGCCATGATCGCCGCGTCCTTGCGGGGGATGGTCACCTGATAATAGAAGCGGTTCAGCACCCAGCCGCGGATCTGGTCTTCGTTGAGCTTGCCCTCGGCCATGAGGACGTGGTAGGGGTGCTTGATATGGTAATACTTGCCCTTTTCGCGGAGTTTGGCTTCGAATTCCTCCCGCGACCAGGGTCGCGCTGCCGTCGTCATAGGCGGATCTCCATGGTGTCGTAGGCCACTTCGATGCCGGCCTCGTCCAACTGCCGGCGCTCGGGCGAATCTTCGTTCAAGATCGGGTTGGTGTTGTTGATGTGGATCAAAATCTTGCGGGTGGCGGCCGGCAGCCGGTTCAGAACCTCGATCATGCCGCCGGGACCGGACTGGGGCAGATGGCCGATCTCCCGGGCCTTCTTGGTGCTGCCCACCTTGCGCATCTCGTCGTCGGTCCAGAAGGTGCCGTCCACCAGGACGCAGTCGGCCGCCCGCATGGCCTCGAACACGTGCGGTTCGATCTCCCCCAGGCCGGGGGCGTAGTAGAGCTTGCGGCCGCTGGAGATCTGCTCCACGATCACCCCGACGTTGTCCCCTGGATGGGGGTCGTCGCGGTGGGGGGAATAGGGTGGGGCCTTGCTCACCAGCGCGTGGCTGAAGAAACGCAGGTCGTCGAAGCCGGGAATCTGGAAGGGGCTGCCGTCGATGGGTAGGGGATGGCGTTCGACGCCGCAGTAGTGGCCCAGCATGGTCAGCACCGGAAAGCCCGAGGTCAGGTCGCGGTGGACTGGGTCGGTGCAGTAGATGCGCAGCGGTGTGGTGCTTTCGCGCAGGATCAAGAGGCCGGTGGTATGGTCGATCTGGGCGTCGATGAGGACGATGGCCTTGATGCCGGTGTCGCGCGCCCCGTGCTTGGGTTGCAGCGGCGGATTAGCCTCGAGCTGGAAACGGATGTCGGGAGAGGCGTTGAACAGGACCCAGTTCTCCCCGTCGGTGCTGACGGCGATGGACGATTGGGTGCGGGGCTTGGCGTCGATCTCGCCGCGGCGCAGGCCGCGGCAGTTGTCGCAATTGCAATTCCACTGGGGGAAACCGCCGCCGGCGCCAGCGCCGAGTACACGAATTTGCATGATGGGACCTCAGGAACAAAAAAGGGGCTTCCGGAAGAAACCCCTTTACTGCGAATCGAAGCGTCGGCTCAACGGTTGTAGATGTACATGGTGACTTCGAAGCCGAAACGCAGGTCGTTGTAGCTGGGCTTTTCCCACTTCATTTGGCGTACCTCCTATCAGGTATTGTCTTTCCCGAGCTTTCAAGTATACGACCGGCCCTGAGGGATCGCAACCACTGCGGCCGGGGATTTTTTCACGTTTCGTCGTCGTGACGCTGACGGCGCCATCGGACGACGGCCCACGCGGTCAACCCCGCCAACGTCGCCGCGGCGATGGCGACGGCGTGGGCGGCGAACCAGCCGTAGACGGCATCGGCGGTGGCGAAGATCTTTTCCAGGGTCTCCTCGTCCAGATGCCAGTGGCCGCCGTGGGCTCGGACGAGTGGTGAGGCGGTCAACAGGGCCAGGAGTGTCGCGAGTCGTTTCATGGGCGTTCGGCGCAAACGGGACAGGATGGATCTCGGGGCAGGGTAACGCAGTGCCAGCTCATCTGCAATCCGTCCAGGATCAGCAGGCGTCCGGTCAGCGGTCGGCCTACGTTCAGCAGGACTTTGATCGCCTCCAGGGCTTGCACGCTGCCGACGACGCCGGTGATCGGGGCGACGACGCCGCTCTGGCTGCAGCTTTCCGCCAGTTCCTCCCCCTCGGGGTAGAGGCAGCGATAACAGGGGCTGTCCGGCCGGCGGGGATCGAACGCCGCCACCTGACCCTCGAAACGGATCGCCGCCCCCGAGACCAGCGGTTTTCCAGCTTCGACACAGGCGCGGTTGACGGCGAAGCGGGTGGCGAAATTGTCGCTGCAGTCCAGCACCACATCCGCTTCGGCGATCCGGGCGACGAGCGCCTCGCCTTCGAGGCGCCGGCACACCGCTTCGACCGTCACCTCCGGGTTGAGGGCGGTCAGGGTTTCCCTGGTGGACAGGGCCTTGGGCTTGCCGATGTCGCCGGTGTGGTGGGCGATCTGGCGCTGCAGGTTGGACAGTTCCACGGTGTCGCCGTCGGCGACGGTCAGGCGGCCGACGCCGGCGGCGGCCAGATACATGGCGGCCGGGCAGCCGAGCCCGCCGGCGCCGACGATGAGGGCGTGGGCTTGAATCAATTTCTCCTGTCCCCATATGTCGATCTGGGGAAGGAGGATTTGGCGGCTGTAGCGTAACAGGGATTCGTCGTTCATTCGTTTCGAGGGATGAAGTGGATGGATGCGCTTGACAGGCGCGTGAAGACAGCTATTATTAGCACTCGATAACGCCGAGTGCTAACAGTTCGACGATCGAGTTCAACAACCTGAAGGAGTGAAGCCCATGAAACTGCGTCCTCTGCACGATCGAGTCATCGTCAAGCGTCTGGAAGAAGAAAAGACCTCGCCCGGCGGTATTGTAATTCCCGACACCGCCAAGGAAAAACCCATCAAGGGCGAAGTGTTGGCGGTCGGCAACGGTAAATTGCTGGAGAACGGTGAGATTCGTCCCCTGGACGTCAAGGTGGGCGACAAGGTGCTGTTCGGCAAGTACGCCGGCACCGAAGTGATCCTCGACGACGAGGAACTGCTGGTGATGCGGGAAGACGACATCATGGCCATTTTGGAAGGCTGATCTTTTATTACGACTAGAATCTGAGGAACAAAATCCATGGCAGCGAAAGAAATCAAGTTCAGCGACGACGCCCGTCACAAGATGGCCCACGGGGTCAACGTGTTGGCCAAGGCGGTCAAGGTGACCCTGGGCCCCAAGGGGCGCAACGTGGTGCTGGAGAAGAGCTTCGGCGCTCCCACCGTGACCAAGGACGGCGTTTCTGTGGCCAAGGAGATCGAACTCAAGGACAAGTTCGAGAACATGGGGGCGCAGATGGTCAAGGAAGTCGCCTCCCAGACTTCCGACGTCGCCGGTGACGGCACCACCACCGCCACGGTGCTGGCCCAGGCCATTCTCAACGAGGGCCTGAAGGGCGTGGCCGCCGGCATGAATCCGATGGATCTGAAGCGCGGCATCGACAAAGCCGTCCACGCTGCGGTCGAGGCCCTGGAGAAGCTGGCCGTGCCCTGCACCGACAGCAAGTCCATCGCCCAGGTCGGCGCCATTTCCGCCAACAACGACACGGAAATCGGCCAACTGATCGCCGAGGCGATGGACAAGGTGGGCAAGGAAGGGGTGATCACCGTCGAGGAAGGCTCCGGTCTGGAGAACGAACTGGACGTGGTCGAAGGGATGCAGTTCGATCGTGGTTACCTGTCGCCCTATTTCATCACCAACCAGGAAACCATGTCGGTGGAGCTGGACAATCCCTTCATCCTGATCCACGACAAGAAGATCTCCAGCATCCGCGACCTGCTTCCGGTTCTGGAAGCGGTGGCCAAGGCGGGCCGTCCCCTGCTGCTGATCGCCGAGGACGTGGAGGGCGAAGCCCTGGCCACGCTGGTGGTCAACAACCTGCGCGGCATCCTCAAGGCTTGCGCGGTGAAGGCGCCCGGCTTCGGTGACCGGCGCAAGGCCATGCTCGAGGACATCGCCATCCTCACCGGCGGTACCGTGATCTCCGAAGAGCTGGGCATGAGCCTCGACAAGGCCACCTTGGATCAGATGGGCACCGCCAAGCGGGTCGTGGTCACCAAGGAGGACACCACCATCATCGACGGAGCCGGCAGCAAGGAGCAGATCGAGGCCCGGATCAAGCAGATCCGCGCCCAGATCGAGGAAGCCACCTCCGACTACGACCGTGAAAAGCTGCAGGAGCGGCTGGCCAAGCTGGCCGGCGGTGTGGCGGTGATCAAGGTGGGTGCCGCCACCGAAGTGGAGATGAAGGAGAAGAAGGCTCGGGTCGAGGACGCTCTGCATGCCACCCGCGCCGCGGTGGAGGAAGGCATCGTTCCCGGCGGTGGCGTGGCTCTGGTGCGAATCCAGCAGCAAATCAAGGATCTCAAAGGAGCCAACCACGATCAGGACGTCGGCATCCAGATCGCCCTGAAGGCGATGGAAGCGCCGCTGCGCCAGATCGTCGAGAACGCCGGCGAAGAAGGCTCGGTGGTCTATGCCAAGGTCGCCGAAGGCAACGGCAACTTCGGTTACAACGCTGCCACCGGCGAGTACGGCGACATGATCGAGATGGGGATTCTCGATCCCGCCAAGGTGACCCGGACCGCGCTCCAGAACGCCGCATCGGTGGCAGGGCTGATGATCACCACCGAAGCCATGGTGGCCGAAGAGCCCAAGGAAGAAACCACGCCGGCGCCGGGTGCCGGCATGGGCGACATGGGCGGGATGATGTAAACCCGTTCCGCGTCACCCAGACGTATGCAAGGCCCTGCCCGGTTTTCGGTCAGGGCCTTTGCTTTCTTCCGGCAAAGCAAAAGGGGACGGACGATGCAGAAACGCTTCCACATCTGGGTTTCGGGGAAGGTGCAGGGGGTGTTCTTCCGCACCCATACGGTCGAGGTGGCCGAACGGCTGGGATTGACCGGCTGGGTGCGGAATCTTCCCGACGGTCGGGTGGAGATCGTCGCCGAGGGGGAGGAGGCCCGCCTGCGGCGGCTGCTGGACTGGTGTCGTCGGGGGCCGCCTCAGGCGCGGGTCGATCGGGTCGAGTGGCAGGAAGCGCCGGCGAGGGGGGAATTCGCCGGTTTCTCGCTGCGACGATAGCCGGTCAGGTTTGCCGAAAATCGTGACGATAGCGCACCGGCGGCCCGTCGCCGTGTGTCGTCACCCGGCCGACGGGCCAGGCCGTTTCCCCCAGTTCGCGCAGCCGGGCGATGGTGTCGGCTTCGGCGCCGTCCGGTACGCACACGATCATGCCGACACCGCAGTTGAAAGTGCGCAGCATTTCCTCGGTGGCGATCCCGCCCTGTTCCTGGAGCCAGCGGAAGACCGGCGGCAGCCGCCAGCGGCTCAAATCGATCTCCGCCCCCAGCCCTTCGGGCAGCACCCGCGGCAGGTTTTCGCTGATGCCGCCGCCGGTGACGTGGGCCAGGGCGTGGACCGGACAGGTCTCGATCAGCCGCAGCAGCGCTTTGACGTAGATCCGGGTCGGTTCCAGCAGCCAGTCCGCCAGCGGTCGGCCGGCCAGCGGGCGGGAGAGTTCGGCGCCGCTGATCTCGAGAATCCGGCGGATCAGGGAAAAACCGTTGGCGTGCGGTCCGGAGGAGGCCAGGGCGACGAGCGCGTCGCCAGGTCGGACACGGCTGCCGTCGATGATCGCGTCCCTTTCCACGATGCCGACGCTGAAGCCGGCCAAGTCGTATTCCCCGCCGCCGTAGAAGCCGGGCATTTCCGCGGTTTCGCCGCCGATCAGGGCGCAGCCGGCGATCCGGCAGCCTTCGGCGATGCCGCCGACGACCCGGGCGGCCGTTTCCACGTCCAGTTTGCCGGTGGCGTAGTAATCGAGAAAGAACAGCGGTTCGGCTCCCTGGACCACGATATCGTTGACGCACATGGCCACCAGGTCGATGCCGACGGTGTCGTGGCGGTCCAGTTGCAACGCCAGCTTCAGTTTGGTGCCGACGCCGTCGGTGCCGGCCACCAGCACCGGGTGCCGGTATCGATCCCACGGGAGTTCGAACAAGGCGCCGAAGCCGCCCAGTCCGGTCAGGACCCCGGGGCGGAAGGTCTTTTCCACCGCGGGTTTGATCCGCTCTATCAGAGCGTTGCCGGCCTCGATGTCGACGCCGGCGCTTTTGTAGTCGAGTGATCCTTGATCGGCCACCGGAAATCTCCAGGAACGGTTACGGAGTGAATGACAAACTGTTATTGTACGGTCATGAACGGCGAGGAGGGAATCGGAGATGGACTGGTTGTCGCCAAGGCATATCCCCAACGTCATCACGATCCTGCGGATTTTACTCGTGGTGCCCACGGTGACGATGATTCTCGAGCGCCGTTTCGACTGGGCCTTGGGATTGTTCTTCGCCGCCGGGGTTTCGGACGCCCTGGACGGTTTTCTGGCCAAGCGTTTCGGCTGGATCAGCCGCTTTGGTTCCCTACTCGATCCGATCGCCGACAAGCTGCTGATGATGGGCTGTTACGGCGCCTGCGCTTGGATCGGTCTCATACCCGGATGGCTGGCCGGGCTGGTCATCGCCCGGGACCTGATCATCCTGGGGGGCGCGACCGCCTATTATCTGCTGTTGCACCCCTTCGACGGGCAACCCACCTGGATCAGCAAGTTCAACACCCTGGTGCAGATCGTCCTGCTCCTGGCGGTCTTCTGGCATGATGGATTCCGGCCGATGAGGCAGGAATGGATAAATGGATTGATTTACCTGGTGACAGTAACGACAATAGTGAGTGGAATCCAGTACGTCTTGTCGTGGGGACGGTCTTTTGTGCGAGAACTCGAACGCCGCAAGGTCTGAGGCGTTCGAAAGGCTGTTTCCATGGGCTTTGGAGGGAGGCAAAGCGACGCTAGCGAGATACCGCGGTTACGGAAAGTCGCCGGTGTTCCAATTTTCATGAGGAGAAATCCAATGAGCCGAGTTTTCAGACTGAAGAGCCTGGTCGTGGCCACGGCGGTGGTGGGTGTGGTCATGGTCGGGTGTACCCGTCAGAAAGAGGAAGAAAACGAATCGCAGGCCCAGGGTACCGCTGTGCCCGCGCCGGCCCAGCCGAGTCAGGGAGCGGCGGGTGGAACGCAACCGTCCACAGGACAGGCATCCGGCTCCG
>JALSGR010000042.1 GCA_026982635.1 Methylothermaceae bacterium
GCGCTTCTCCCTTGACCTGTTTTCGTTTTTCCGCCTAGGATGGCGGACGATTCCCGCTTTGGATCGGGGAATCGGATCGACAAGGACAAAAAACAGGCACTAGGGGAGAGAGAACGCTATGAGAATCGGAGTACCGAAAGAGGTCCACGAAGGGGAGCGCCGGGTGGCGACCACTCCCCAAGTGGCCGAGCAGCTGCAGAAGCTGGGTTTCACCGTCGCCGTCGAAGCCGGCGCCGGGGAAGGAGCCAATTTTCCGGACGACGCCTACCGGGAAGTGGGGGTGGAGATCGTCGACGACGCCCGGCGGCTCTGGGCCGAGTCGGACATCGTCCTCAAAGTCCGCCCCCCCGAGGTGCATCCCTTCTGCGGCCCTGAAGTGGAGCTGCTGCGCGAGGGAGGCACCCTGATCGGTTTCGTCTGGCCCGGCCAGCATCCCGAGTTGCTGGAACGGTTCGCCGCCAAGAAAGCCACCGTCCTGGCCATGGACTGCATCCCCCGGATTTCCCGGGCCCAGAAGATGGACGCCCTTAGTTCCATGGCCAATTGTGCCGGTTACCGCGCGGTGATCGAGGCCGCCGAGCATTTCGGTAGCTTCTTCACCGGTCAGATGACCGCCGCCGGCAAGGTACCGCCGGCCAAGGTCCTGGTGATCGGCGCCGGCGTCGCGGGTCTGGCGGCCATCGGGGCCGCGGTGAGCCTGGGCGCGGTGGTGCGGGCCTTCGACGTCCGGCCCGAGGTGCGCGATCAGGTGGAGAGCCTGGGCGCCGAATTCCTCCAGGTGGAGATGGACGAAGCGGCGGTCAAGACCGAGGGCGGCTATGCCAAGGAGGTCAAGGAAGAATTCATCAAGAAGGAGATGGAACTGTTCGCCCGTCAGGCCATGGAGGTGGACATCATCATCACCACCGCCCTGATCCCCGGCAAGCCGGCGCCGAAACTGATCACCGCCGGCATGGTGGAATCGATGAAAACCGGCAGCGTCATCGTCGATCTGGCCGCCGAGCAGGGGGGAAACTGCGAACTGACCGAACCGGGCGAGGTGGTGAAAAAATACGGCGTCACCATCATCGGCTACACCGATCTGCCCAGCCGGATGCCGACCACCGCCAGCCAGCTCTACGCCACCAACCTGCGCCATCTCCTGGCGGAACTGTGTCCCGAAAAGGACGGCATCATCCACGTGAACATGGACGATGTGGTCATTCGCGGCGCCACCGTGGTCAAGGAGGGCCAGATCACCTGGCCGCCGCCCCCGATCCCGGTCTCCAAGGAGGAAAAGCCGGCCGGCGCGGCCGCGGCGCCGCCGCTGGAAACGCCCAAGGCGGAGGAAAAGAGAAAGATCCCCGCCGAGTGGATTACCTTAGGGTTGATGGCGCTGGCGGGCGTGGGGCTGTACGGCCTCGGCCTGGTGGCGCCGCCGGAATTCCTGTCCCACTTCACCGTGTTCGTGCTGGCGTGTTTCGTCGGCTACATGGTGATCTGGAACGTGACGCCGGCGCTGCATACCCCCCTGATGAGCGTGACCAACGCCATTTCCGGGATCATCGTCATCGGCGCCCTGATCCAGATCTCCTCGCCGGGAATCGTGCTGAAATTGTTGGCCTTCGTGGCGGTATTGATCGCCAGCGTCAACATCTTCGGTGGTTTCTGGGTCACCCAACGCATGCTCGGCATGTTCAAAAAAGAATCATAACGGAGGTGTGACATGCCAGAGGGCGTCATCGTCGTTTCTTATATCGCAGCCACCATTCTGTTCATCCTGGCCCTGCGCGGGCTGAGCCATCCGGAAACCGCCCGCATGGGCAACCTGTACGGCATCGTCGGCATGACCCTGGCGATTCTGGCCACGGTGATCTCGGAACGGGTCGACGCCTACGGCCTGGTGATCGCCGCCATGGTCGTGGGTGGTTCGGTGGGGATCTACGTGGCCCGCAAGGTGCAGATGACCCAGATGCCGGAGCTGGTGGCCATCCTCCACAGCCTGGTGGGGTTGGCGGCGGTCCTGATCGGTTATGCCAACTATCTCGATCCCACCGCCGGATTCGAGGGGGTCGCCAAGACCATCCACGAGCTGGAAATCTATCTCGGCGTGTTGATCGGGGCGGTGACCTTCACCGGGTCGGTGATCGCCTGGGGCAAGTTGTGCGGCCGGATCAGCGGCAAGCCGGTACTGCTGCCCGCCCGTCACTGGCTCAACCTGGGGATGCTGATCGCCAGCGTCCTGTTGGGCAAGTGGTTCCTCAACGTGGAAAGCATCGGCGTGGGGTTGATTCCTCTGATCCTGATGACGATCATCGCCTTCGCCTTCGGGGTCCACATGGTGATGGCCATCGGCGGGGCCGACATGCCGGTGGTGGTGTCCATGCTCAACAGCTATTCGGGTTGGGCGGCTTCGGCCACCGGTTTCATGCTGTCCAATGACCTGCTCATCGTCACCGGCGCCCTGGTGGGCTCTTCCGGCGCCATCCTCAGCTACATCATGTGCCGGGCCATGAACCGCAAGTTCCTCAGCGTCATCGCCGGTGGTTTCGGCACCGAGGGTGGAGGACCAGCGGCTGCGGTCGAGGGCGAGGTTCAGGCCATCGAGCCGGAAGAGGCGGCGGAATTGCTGGAAAGCGCCAGAAAGGTCATCATCGTGCCCGGTTACGGCATGGCGGTGGCTCAGGCCCAGTACGTGGTCGCCGACATCGTCAAGACCCTGCGGGCCAAGGGGGTCGACGTGCGTTTCGCCATCCACCCGGTGGCCGGCCGCATGCCCGGGCACATGAACGTGCTCCTGGCCGAGGCCAAGATTCCTTACGACATCGTCTTCGAAATGGACGAGATCAACGAGGAATTTCCGGAAACCGACGTGGCGGTGGTGATCGGCGCCAACGACATCGTCAATCCGTCGGCCGAGGAGGATCCTAACAGCCCCATCGCCGGCATGCCGGTGCTCGAGGTCTGGAAGGCCAAGACTTGCATCGTCCTCAAGCGGAGCATGGCCACCGGCTACGCCGGGGTGGACAATCCGCTGTTCTTCCGGGAGAACACCCGGATGCTGTTCGGCGACGCCAAGGACAGCCTAGAGAAGGTGCTCAGTCACCTGAAACAGTGAGGTCTTTCACCGCAGAGACGCAGCGTGCGCCCCTTGCGTCTCTGCGGTGAATTTTCAATGGGCCTCCGGCAGATGGCGGTTGCCGTGCCGGCCCACCTGCAGCGTCGGCGGATGGGGCGGGGCGTGCCGGTGCCAGTCGCGCCAGACCCAGGCGATCAGAACGACCAAGGCGACCAGTCCCAAAAGCAGGCGTAGGCCGCGCGCCATCGTCAGTCTTCCGGCGGCGGTAGGCGTTCCACCAAGGCGTCCCAGCGGATGACCACTTCCCCCAGGACGCCGACCGGGGTTTCCCCCTTCATTTCCCGCACGTCCGGTTTGCCGTAGCGGCCGTTCTCGTCGAGACGGTAGATGTGAATCGTCCTTTCCACCGGATCCACCAGCCAGTATTCCTTCACCCCGGCCCGCTCGTAGACCTCGCGTTTGCGTTTGTGATCGTGGAACGCCGTGGACGGCGACAGTACCTCGACGACGAAGTCCGGCGCCCCCCGGACCCCGCGACGGTCGAGCTTGCCTTGATCGCAGACCACGATCACGTCCGGCTGCACCACGGTGTCGACGGCTTCGTCCGCTTCGTTTCCCTTGGGCAGGCGCACGTCCACCGGGGCGACGTAAGGACGGCAGGGTTTGCCTTCCAAGGCATTGGCCAATTGACGATAGATTTCCCCGGCGATGTCCTGGTGCTCGAGCGTGGGCGCGGGAGCCATCAGGTAGGCGACCCCGTCGATCAGTTCATAGCGGACGTCGTCGGGCCAGGTGAGATAGTCGCTGTAGGTGTAGTGGTGGCGGGTATCGAGTGCTGGTTGCATGTCAACCTCCCTCAGGCGGGATTGTCGCAGGGCAGATACAGGCATTCTACCCCGAAGGTTTCCCGAACTTTTTCCATCAGCGCCTGGATGCCGAAGCGTTCGGTGGCGTGGTGGCCGCCGGCGAACATGTGAATCCCGGCCTCTTGGGTCTCGTGCCAGTCGTGCTCGCTCATCTCCCCGGTGAGATAGGCGTCGAGACCGGCGGCCAGCGCCTGGCGCCATTCGCCGTTGGCGCCGCCGGTGATGATGCCGAGGGTGCGGATCGGAGCCCGGGGATCGGGGGAGGCGAGCAGAACCGGGTGGTCGAGGATCCGTTCCAGATGGGCCTGCAGCGCTGCGGCGGTCGGTGGGGATAGGAAAGCTCCCTGGGCGCCGGTGGTGACCCCCTGGTACTCACCGAAAGGCTGGAGATCCTTTAGGCCGATTTTCCGGGCCAGGGTGGCCGCGTTGCCCACTTCCAAATGGGCGTCTAGCGGCAGGTGATAGCCGTAGAGATTGACGTGGTGGCGCACCAGGGGAAACACTCGACGGGCGAAGGGGCCGGTCAGGGGGCGGGGGCCGTGGAACTTCCAGAACAGGCCGTGATGGACCACCAACGCCTGGGCGCCGGCGGCCACGGCAGCTTCGGCCGAGCGTACCGTGGCCGATACCGCGAAGGCGATCTTCCCGATCCGTTCGGCCCCCTCGATCTGCAGGCCGTTGGGACCGTAGTCGGGAAAGCGCTCCGGCTGCAGCAGTTCGGTGAAGAAGGTGGTCAGGTCGTCGCGGCGGATCGTCATGGTTGTGGCTCAAAAGGTAACCGTTCACGAGCTTGGCGCAGGCAAAGCCTGAGGTTCTGGGATAGGGAGGCGAAAAGTGACCTTTCCATCGCACATGCCTTGGGCACAGATGGTCCGCAGGGTTTGATAGACGCCAATCTTG
>JALSGR010000043.1 GCA_026982635.1 Methylothermaceae bacterium
GGGCTTTGCTGCGCCGTTACCGGTCGCGGTGAATTGTCAGAAAATTTTACAGAAACAAAGCCGGGATTACATAAATGGTTGATGTCCCGGGAAGATGCTGTCTAGCATGATTCTTGCATCATGATTGCGGCAGTTCGAGCCAATCGCGGGTGATCACAGGAGTGAAGCGATGAAGAAAGACAACGAAACATCCAAAGATACCGTTTCCCAGTCCCGCCGCCGGCTGGTGAAAAACGCGGTGGTGGCCGCCCCGGTCATCCTGACGCTGCCGAGCGGTGCGGCGGCGGCGACGGCCAGCGCCTTCCAATGCATCGCCAGGGATCAAGCGGTCGCGGACGCCGATCCGCCGCCGGAGCTGGTGAGCGCACCGGATGGCTGGGTCCGTAGCGAAACCAACTGTACCACCACCACGGACGCCGACGGTAACACGATTTTGCAGGAAACCGGCGATCCCAACGATCCGCTGTGTTACAAGCTGGTCCGGTTCGATCTGGAGGGCAACATCGTCAGTACGGGTGGCGGTCCAGTGACCCCCTCCTGTTATGCCTCGTTCGGCTAGATGGCGGTTGATCGATAGGGACCGGATCCTGTGGGAGCGGTGGCCCGGGGAGTGCATCATCTACAACGATCTCAGCGGCCAGACCCATTTGCTCAACCTTTCCGCCGCCGCGGCCCTGGAGCTGCTGGGGGCGGAGCCCGAGAGCGCGGAGACGCTGGCGGAGAAGCTGAAGGTGGAGCGGGCGGAGATCGAGCGCCTGTTGCAGGAATTCGACCAGCTGGGACTGATCGAGCCGGATGAGTGAGACTGGGTGATCTCCACGCCAGGGATCTGAACCGCCGCCTGGAACGGGGAATGGTCCTGGGCGTCGGTCCGTTCCAGGTCCGGATCCACGCCCGGATCGCCGCCCTTACAGGTTTTCTGTCGCGAATGTACCGGGATTTTCCGCTGCATCCCCCGGATGGCTTCGCTGACATCCGGGTGCGCCTGTACCGGCCCCGGTCGTGGCGTCGTTATCTCCAGCCCCAGGTTTGCTTCGAGCGGGACGGCAAGCGCATCTTCCACCCCTTTCCCCTGTCCCATGCTCCACCTCTGTTCGAATGGGGGCTCAACTGGTGTATCGCCACGCGGGCCCACCAGTACCTGATGCTCCATGCGGCGGTTCTGGAGCGCGGGGGCAGGGCGCTGATCCTGCCGGCGACACCGGGATCGGGAAAGAGCACCCTGTGCGCCGCCCTGATGCACCGGGGCTGGCGCCTGCTGTCCGACGAATTCGGGCTGGTGCGGGAGGACGATCGCCTGGACCCGTTGCCCCGGCCGATTCCCCTGAAGAACGAGTCCATCGGGGTGATTCGCGCCTTCGCCCCGGAAGCGGAGCTGGGACCTGAGTTCCCCAAAACCCGCAAGGGGACCGTGGCTCACGTCAAGCCCACCGAGGCGAGCGTGCGGCGGATGGGAGAGAGTGCCGTGCCGGTATGGATCGTCTTTCCCCGTTACCAGCGGGACGCGCGCGCCGTTCTCGAACCGGTTCCGGCCAGTTACGCCTTCCTGCGTCTGGCGTACAACGCTTTCAATTACGAGGTGCTGGGGGCGGAAGGATTCCGCCGGGTCGGGCGGTTGGTCCGGCGATGCCGGCACTTCAATTTTTCCTACGGCCATCTCGAGGATGCCGTCGAGATCTTCGATTCCCTAGCGTCGTGAAGGCACAGCGACTCCTGCTCCAGGCTCTGAGGAACCCCGAGACCGTCGTCGGCCTTCCGTCTTCCCGGATGGAGGACCTGGTGGTCGTGGCCGAGCGTTCCCGCCTGACCGCGACCTTGGGACACCGCCTGGCCGACGCCGGCATCCTGGCGGCGCTGCCCGGGCGGGTGCGATCCCATTTCGAAGCCGCCATGACCGAGGCCCGTTTCCGGAACCGGTTGATCCGCTGGGAAATGAACCGGGTCGCCCGCGCCCTGAGACCGCTGGATGTGACGGTGGTGGCGCTCAAGGGCGCCGCCTATCTGCTGCTGGATCTGCCCCTGGCCCGGGGGCGGCTGCCGGCGGATCTGGACATCCTGGTCCGCCGCGAGGATCTGTCCCGGGTCGAACGTCGTCTGACGGAGGACGGCTGGAGAAGCGCGGAGCTGAGCGAATACGACCAGCGCTACTATCGCCAGTGGATGCACGAGATTCCCCCGCTGCGCCATCCGCAGCGCTACGTGGAGGTGGATGTGCACCATACGTTGCTGCCGCTGACCGCCAGGCTGCAGGCGGACGACGACCTGCTGTGGTCTTCGGTGCGGGAAGTGTCCTGCAGCCGCTTCCGGGTGCTTTCCCCCGAGGATCTGGTGCTGCACGCCGTGGTCCATCTGTTCCACGATTCCGATTGCGCCAACCGGCTGCGGGATCTGGTCGACATCGACGGGTTGTTGCGCCATTTCAGCGCCCGGGACCGGGATTTCTGGCACCGCTTGACCGAGCGCGCCCGGGCGCACGGTTTGGAAAGGCCGTTGACCTACGCTTTCCACGTCGGCCGCCGCCTCCTGCATACCCCGGTGCCGGCGGAATGGCTGAATCCCGGCCGCGTGGATCCGCTCCTGCGCCGGTGGATGGTGGCGCTCCTATGCCGGGCGCTGCCGCCGTCCGCCCCCGACGACCTCGACCTCGGCGCGGCGGCGGCCCGCTGGTTGCTCTATCTGCGCTCCCATTACTTGCGCATGCCTCTGAAACTGTTGATCCCCCATCTGCTCCGCAAAGCCCTGGCCGGGAAGCGGCATTGATCCGGAGCGCGGAAACGGGTCAAATAAAGCGTGAGACTGCCGACTGACACGTTAGAGGTTCATGAGAGCGGGAGGTCGAATCATGCCGAAAGCGGTCATCGCCCAAACCAACGTGCAGGAGTATTTCCACGATGCGGTCACTCGGGCTCTGGCGCACCAGAACATCGAGGCGACCGAGGAGACGGTGTTCTACGTCGTCAATCTGTTGGCCCATTTCAGCCGTGCCGAGCGGCTGTTCACCGAAACCGAGGACGGTACCTTCGTCCAGCCCCTGACGGAATTGTATGCCGAGGCTGTGGAGGCGCCGTCTCTGGAAGTGCGGACCCGAAGCCTGAAACGCTTGGGTGATGTCGCCTTGCTGATTTCGGGGATCTTCTCCGACAGTCTCAACCGGAAGCTGGTGGACGTGGACTACTACATCGCCATGGGGGGCGGTGCCTACGGCCATCTGGCGGAACTGATCCGCGATTCCCTGAGTGGGCGGGCCCTGGGAGGCATCTTCCGGGAACTGTCGCGCAAGTTCGCCGATTTCGTCGACGTGCTGGGGGAGGTCAGCGAGGAAGCCAATCTCACCTCGACCCGGGACGTGTTGCGGCTGTACGAAATATGGCTGCGCACCGGCAGCCGGCGGGCGGCCGACCGGCTTCGTCGTCTCGGTATCGAACCGGTGGTGGGAACGCTGCAGACCCATTGAACGTGTCGCTGTATCCCCTCCAGCGTCTGTTGGAACGCATCTACCGGGTGCGGCTCGGCTACCGGGTCGATGATTTCTTGATCATGGATTCCCGCTTGGCGTTCCGGTTGGAGGGGGAGACGGCCGTGCCCCTGCGGGAGAAGCTGCTGGTCCGGCAGGAGCAGGACGGCCTGGCGCTTTCCTTGTTTCTGGATCCGGCGGTAGTGCGGTGCCTGAGCGCGGACAATCCCTTCCACCGGATTCACGAGGGCAATCTGGATGCGTTTCTTCTGGCCCTGGAGGGGGTCAGTCACTTTCTCTACCTGGGCTGGAAGGCCGGCCTGGAGCGGCAAGTTTCCCTGCTGGAGCTGGAGTTGCAGGCCGAGGTGGACAAGTTCGTCGCCACCCTGCTGTTGTTGCGGCGTCAGTGCCGCAGTTGCGCCCCGGCGCCGGTACGGATGCGCCTGTTCGAGCAATGCCGTTTCGGGGCGCACCTGGAAGGGGAGTCCTTGCAGCGTTACCGCCACGCCAGCCGCTATGCCGGTAAATACTGCTGGCGTCTGGAGGACCGTTACCTGCGGCGGCGCCGGGTGTCCGCCATGATGGAGGAATTGCGACATTTTTACCGTCTGCCCCAGCAGCAGAAGATCCGGCTGATCGAATTGGGGCCAACATAGGCGATTCGGCTCTCCCTGGCCCCTTCGACGGAGACCGGTGGGGGCATGGCCTCACCGAGGTTTTCGGCGACGTGTCCTTGAGGATACAATAATCGGTTTTCCGAGATTCGAATGCCATGGCCGGATCGTCACTTCCCCGCATCGGTTTCGTCAGCCTCGGTTGTCCCAAGGCCCTGGTGGACAGCGAGCGCATCCTCACCCGCCTGCGGGCGGAAGGCTACGAGATCTCCCCCAGCTACGATCAGGCCGATCTGGTGGTGGTCAACACCTGCGGTTTCATCGAAGATGCGGTGGCCGAGTCCCTGGATGCCATCGGCGAGGCGTTGGACGAGAACGGCCGGGTGATCGTCACCGGTTGCCTGGGGGAGCGGGCCGACACCATCCGTGACCGCTTCCCCCACGTGCTGGAGGTGACCGGCGCTCACGACTACGAGGGAGTGATGGCGGCGGTGCATCGCCATCTGCCGCCGGCCCACGATCCCTTCACCAGCCTGGTGCCGCCGGAAGGGATCAAATTGACCCCGCGCCACTACGCCTATCTGAAGATCGCCGAGGGTTGCGACCACCGCTGCACCTTCTGCATCATTCCCTCGCTGCGGGGGAATCTGGTCAGCCGACCCCTTGGTGAGGTGCTGCGCGAGGCCGAGCGCCTGGTGGCCGCGGGCGTGCGGGAAATCCTGGTGATCGCCCAGGACACCAGCGCCTACGGGGTCGATCTGAGATACCACGAGGACGAATGGCGCGGCCGCCGCTGGCGGACCCGCCTGACCGACCTGGCCCGGGGCCTGGGAGAGCTAGGGGTGTGGGTGCGGTTCCACTATGTCTACCCGTACCCTCACGTGGACGAGGTGATTCCCCTGATGGCCGAGGGCCGGATCCTGCCGTACCTGGACGTGCCTCTGCAGCACGCCAGTCCCGCTGTTCTCAAGGCCATGAAGCGTCCGGCCAACACCGAGAATACCCTGGAGAGAATCCGGCGCTGGCGGGAAATCTGCCCCGATCTGGTGCTCCGCAGTACTTTCATCGTCGGCTTTCCAGGGGAGACCGAGGCGGATTTCGAAACCCTGCTGGCTTTTCTCGAGGAAGCCCGCCTCGACCGCGTGGGGGCGTTCAAATATTCGCCGGTGGCGGGGGCGGCGGCCAACGACCTGCCCGATCCGGTGCCGGACGAAGTCAAGGCGGAACGGCTGGAACGGCTCATGGCCCTGCAGGCGCGGATCAGCGCCGAGAAACTGGCCGAGCGGGTTGGTCGGATCGAGACGGTGCTGGTGGACGAGGTGACCGACGACGGTGCGATCGCCCGCAGCTACGGTGACGCCCCGGAGATCGACGGGGTGGTGGTGATCGAGGGGAGACGGGATCTGCACCCCGGCCGCTTCGTGAAAGTGGCGATCACCGACTCGGGCGATCACGATCTGTGGGCGCGGCCGGTTCGGGATACGTCCGGCGCGTTTCAGGGGGATGACCGGTAGATCTCCCTGCGGTGTCCCACCCGAATGATCTGGATAGTAAGGATATTTCCCTGGACCGAATAGACGATCCGGTAATTTCCCATCCGGATTCAGTAGGTGTGGGAGGCACCGTACAGTTTTCGGCTGCCCGGTGGATAGGGGTCGTCGGCGAGTTCCTCTCCCTTCGCCACGATCCGAGGCACGACTGCCTTGGGCAACCGCCGCAGCTCCTTTTCCGCCGAGCGCTTCCATTCGACCTTATAGGTAGCCATCCTCGGCGAGTCGGGTCAGCAGTTCCTCGTGGGAAACCGTCGGTTCGTTTCTTCTTTCCGCGACCGCAGCCAGATCTTCCAGATCCTCGATCAGTTCCTCGAATTCAGCGATCGGCAGGACGACGGCTTGCTTTTCCCCTTTCTCATCGGTGAGGTAGCGGAGGTGAAGCTCGGCTGGCTGGATCATGGTCAGAGGGTCGTGAAAGATGGCTGTTCTTTCCAGTTTAAGGCCGAGTGGTTTCGGCCGCAACGACGGAAAATCTCAAGGCCGGCGATCACGATCTGTGGGCGCGTCTCCGCTGAGCCGAAGCAGCGCCGAGATGTCTTCGTCGCCGTGGCCTTCGGCCATGAGGCGTTCGTAGTCCGCCAGAGTGCGTTCCGTCAGGGGCACGGGGACGCCGGCGCGGCGGGCCATTTCCCGGCAGATCGTCAGGTCCTTGTGGTGCAGGGCCAGCTTGAAGCCGGGCTGGAAAACACCCCGGATCATGGTCGGGCCGCGTTTCTCCAGAAACCAGTTGCCCGCCGCCCCCTGGGAAACTACCTCGATGACCCGCTCCAGGTCCAAGCCCAGGGCGCGGCCGAAGGCCAGGGCCTCGCACACCGCCTGATTGATGCCGGCGCACAGCACCTGGTTGACCGCCTTGGTAGCCTGTCCCATGCCCGTTTCTCCCATGTGGGCGATGCGGCCGCCGATCGTCGCCAGCACCGGCTGCACCCGTTCCAGCGTCGCCGGATCGCCGCCGACCATGATCGCCAGGGTGCCGGCGCGGGCTCCTTCGACACCGCCGGAAACGGGAGCGTCGAGAAAGTCACCGCCGGCGGCGCGGACTTTCGCCGCCGCGGTCCGGGCGGTTTCGCTGCCGACGGTGGAGTGGTCGATCACCACGGCGCCCGGTTGCAGACCCGGCAGCAGGGTGTCGATCACTTCGAGGACGTCGCCGTCGGCGGACACGCAGATCTGGATCACGTCGCAGCGCCGGGCCAGGTCGGCGGGACTGGCGGCGGCGGTGACGCCGAGCCGCTTCGCCAGGCGTTCGGCCTTGTCCAGGGTGCGGTTCCACACCGCCGCCAGCAGGCCCGCTGCGGCCAGGTTGGCGGCCATGGGAGCACCCATGGCGCCGAGGCCGATGAAGCCGCTTTTCAATGCCATGGTCATTCCTCCAGATAAGTGTAACGGCTGAGTCCGGAGACCAGTTCGTTTTCGTACAATTTGCGTTCGGTCGGGGAAAGCCCCGTTTCCGCCAGCTTCTTGCGGAAGGCGCGCTGTAAAGCTTCCGGCTGAATGTGGACGTAGCGCAGCAGGTCGCAGGCCATGTCGCCGCGCAAGGGATCGTATAGGCGCCAGCGGCCGTCCTCGTCCACTTCCACGTTGACCGAATGGGTGTCGCCGAACAGGTTGTGCATGTCGCCGAGGATCTCCTGATAGGCGCCCACCAGGAAGAAGCCCAGCAGGTAACGCTCGCCCGTTTCGATGGTGTGGACGGGCAGGGTGGCTTCGATGCTCTGACGGTCCACGTAGCGTTTCAAGGTGCCGTCGGAGTCGCAGGTCAGGTCCATGACACGGCCGCGCCGGCGCGGTGGTTCGTTCAGGCGCTGCAGCGGCACCACTGGGAAGATCTGGTCGATAGCCCAGGCGTCGGGCATCGACTGGAACACCGAGAAATTGCAGAAGAGCTTGTCGGCGAGGCGATCGTTGAGATGGTCGAGCAGATCGCGGTGGGCGCGCAGCCGCAGGTCGAGGCGGGGGCGGATGCGGTCGGCGATGACCTGGCTCAGGGTTTCCGCTTCGGCGAGCTGTTCCAGGGTGAGCTTGCCCTGGACGTAGAGCGCACGGGCTTCCTGCAGGTCGAAGCCGGCGTCGTGGAAAGTGGCCACCGGGCCGTCGTGGTCGAGGCGGGCCAGGGCCTGGCGCAGGTCGGCCAGTACCGCCGGCGCCTCGCCGTCGGTGGAGAGGGGGAGGGTCGGGGGGCGTTCCACTTCGATGACGTCGGTGACGAGGACCGCGTGATGGGCGGTCAGGGCCCGGCCCGATTCGGTGACCAGGTGAGGATGGGGCAGGTCCGTCTCGGCGCAGATCTCGGCGAAAGCCCGCACCAGGCTGTGGGCGTATTCCTCCAGGGTGTAGTTGACCGAACAGAAATCGTCCGAACGGGTGCCCTCGTAGTCGATTCCGAGGCCGCCGCCGGCGTCCACGATGGCGATCGGCGCCCCCAGCCGCCTCAGTTCGGCATAGTAGCGTCCGGCTTCGCGCAGGGCTCTTTTGAGTTCATGGATGTCGGTCACCTGGGAACCGACGTGAAAGTGCATCAGGCTGAGCCGGTCGAGGCGGTCGCAGCGTTTCAGGGTTTCCAGCAGCGTCAGCACGCCGGCCGGGGTGAGGCCGAACTTGGCCTTCTCGCCGCCGCTGTTCTGCCACTTGCCGGCGGTGACCGACGCCAGCCGCAGACGGATACCGAGCCGCGGTTCGATGCCCAGATCGTCGCTTTCCTCGAGGATCAGCGCCAGTTCCGAAGGTTTTTCCACCACGATGTGGACGTCCAGCCCCAGGCGGCGGCCGATCAGCGCCAGACGCACGTAGGCCCGGTCCTTGTAGCCGTTGCAGATCACCAGCGTGTTCCGGGGGGCCAACGCCAAGAGGGCCAGCAACTCCGGTTTGCTGCCGGCTTCGAGGCCGATCCGGGGCACGGGGGCGTGAAGGATCGCCTCCACCACGCAGCGTTGTTGATTGACCTTGATGGGATAGACCGGGGTGTAGCGGCCCCGGTAGCCGTGTTCGTCGCAGGCGTCCCCGAAGGCGTGGGAAAGACGCCCGACCCGGTCGCGGAGGATGTCGGTGAAACGCACCAGGACCGGCAGCGCCAGACCCTCGCGCTCGACGGCGTCGGCGATTTCGGTCAAGGGGATTTCGCCCCGGGCCGGATCGCGTCGGGGGCGGGCGACCAGGCGGCCTTGGGCGTCGATGTCGAAGTAACCGTCGCTCCAATAGGGGACGGCGTAGGTTTCACGGGCGTCCCGAAGGGTCCAGTCCATAGGTGCTTCCGAAGACAAAAGCCTATTATAATTGGCCGGATCATCATCACCGAGGCCATCATGAGCGAAACACGCGCAAAGGAAATCGTCCTGACTGGAATCACCACCACCGGCACGCCCCATCTGGGCAACTACGTCGGCGCCATCCGCCCGGCCATCGAGGCCAGCCGCGATCCCGACGTTCAGCCGTTCTACTTCCTCGCCGATTACCACGCCCTGATCAAGTGCCGCGAGCCCGAGCGCATCCATCGCTCCACCCTGGAAATCGCCGCCACCTGGCTGGCGCTGGGGTTGGACACCGACAACGCCGTGTTCTACCGTCAGTCCGACGTGCCGGAGATCACCGAGCTGACCTGGATTCTCAGCTGCGTCACCGCCAAGGGGCTGATGAACCGGGCCCACGCCTACAAGGCGGCGGTGGCGGAGAATCTGGAAAAGGGGGAAAAGGACCCGGACAAGGGCGTCACCATGGGGCTGTACTGCTATCCCATCCTCATGGCCGCCGACATTCTCCTGTTCCAGGCGCGCAAGGTGCCGGTGGGGAAGGACCAGATCCAGCACCTGGAAATGGCGCGCGACATCGCCGCCCGCTTCAACCATCTCTACGGGGAGCATTTCGTCCTGCCCGAACCCTTGATCCGCGAGGAGACCGCGGTGCTCCAGGGCCTCGACGGCCGCAAGATGAGCAAGAGCTACGACAACACCATTCCCATCTTCGCCCCCGAGAAGAAACTGCGCAAACTGATCATGAAGATCAAGACCAACTCCCTGCCGCCGGAGGCCCCGAAGGATCCGGACACTTGCACCCTGTTCAGCATCTACCGGGCCTTCGCCACCTCCGAGGAAGTGGAAGCCCTGCGTCGCCGCTATGCCGAAGGGATCGCCTGGGGCGAGATGAAGCAGTTCCTGTTCGAATATCTCAACGAGCATTTTCGGGAAGCGCGGCAACGCTACGAGGAGCTGCTCGGGCATCCGGAGGTCATCGAGGGGGAACTGAGGCAGGGGGCCGAACGCGCCCGCCAAGTGGCCCGTCCCTTCATGGCGGAGATCCGCCGGGCGGTCGGTATTTATCCCCTGGCCGAACGGTAGGGTGACATGCTGTTCTGGGAGCGGCTCGCCGAGCGGAAGATCGAAGAGGCCATCGCCAGGGGCGAATTCGATGATCTACCCGGCGCCGGGAAGCCGGTTCCCGAGGACGATCTTCCCGGAGTGCCGCCGGAATTGCGCATGGCCTGCCGGATTCTCAAAAACGCCGGCTATCTCCCCGAGGAGGTCCGATTGCGCCGCGAGATCGGCGACATCCGGCGATTGCTGGCCGAGGGTCTGGTCCGGGAACAGATGGAGCCGGAACTCCGCCGTCGTCTCTGGATCCTGATCGAACGTCTGGGGCAGGTGCGTGGCGGCAATTTGTTGGGCCAAGAGCGTTATTTGCAGACCCTGGCCGCCCGCCTGACAAAAAAAGACCCGCCACAGGGCGGGTCAAGCTCACATCCAAAGTAGGACAGGAGGTCTAACGCTACTAGAGGAGGAGGAAAAACTCAGCGCTGTTGCTGATAGTGATGAATGCAGAAGCGCACCGTGAGCACTACGGTCAAAGCCAGTGCGGTCAGGAGAACGAGTTCCAACAGGGTGATCATGGCCGGTTTCCGTGTAGCTGCTGCCTTTGTGAAAGTGAACATAATTATATAGCGGACTGATCTGTTTACAATAGGTTTTTTAACAAAAAAACAAAAACCTTTTGTTTTCCATAAAGAAACAAATATGGATCACACCCGTTGCCGGCCGGGCCGGGCGCTGATTCCGGTGGCGATGATGTGGGCGCTGCGCAGGGGTTCGGGGACGTTGCTGTAAATCGCGCTGTTTCGCACCACCGTCAGGGCGGTGGCGTAATCGATGCCGGCGCGTTGGATGAAGACCTTGCCGGCCGGTTCGACCGGCCCCGCCTGTCGGATCAAACGCCATTTCCGCCGTCCACCTTTCACTTTTTCCAGCAGCGCCCGGCGGATGGCGTCGAAGTCCGGCCGTTTCCGGCACACCACGAGCACCGGCAGGTTCAGGGACCGGTGCAAGCGGTGGATGTCCACCACGTTGAAGCCCGCCAAGGCGATGCCCTGGAGCAGGATCAGTTGCAGGTGCCCGTGAAAGCGGGAATCCCGGATCGTCTCGATGATTCGGTCGGTGGCGTTGGCGCCGTCGCGGCGGATGCGGGTGCAAAGAACGCCGTCGAGGCGGGCCGCGGTGTAGATCGCCCCGACCACGGTGACGTCGCCCCGATGGTCCTTGGGAAAGGGGGTATCGTCGAATCCGACGATGTGGGTTGGGTAGGACACGATCCATTTCACGGCTGCAAAGGCGGTAAAATAGCCGATTCGAGGATGAGGAGGAAAGCCAATGGCTGCAAGACCATCGATCAAACTGGCCTGGTCGTTGTTACCGTGGGCTCTGGCGGCAAGTGGTGGGACCGTGCTGGCCGAGCCGGTGGAAACCGGGCGGAAACCACCGTTCGAGGCATCCGTACCGGCGGAATCCCCGGCCGAAAGCGAAGCGACCCCCGTTATCGAGAAGCTGAACCAGGCGCTGCTGGCGGCGATGAAGCGGGCCGATGAGTTGGGGTATCAGGGACGTTACCGGCTGTTGGAACCGGTCGTTCGGGAAGCGTTCGACTTTCGGGCCATTTCCCGTTACGTATTGGGTTCCTACTGGAAGCGGCTGTCGCCGGCGCAGCAGGAACGCTTCGTCGAGAAGATGACCCGCTACGGCATCGCCACCTATGCGGCCCAGTTCGACGACTACGGTGGGGAGCGTTTCACCATCCTGTCCGAAGAGCCGTTCCGGGGGCGCTTCCGGGTGGTGAAGGCGAAGTTGCGATCCCCCAAGGACGAGGACGTCGAATTCGTCTACATCCTGCGCCGTACCCGGGACGGTTGGAAAATCATCGACGTGCGCTACGACGGCATCAGCGATCTGGCCCTGAAGCGGGGGCAGTTCAGCGAAATCCTGGAAAAGGAGGGCTTCGAGGCGCTGCTGTCCAAGCTCGACCGGAAGATCGCCGATTACGCCGAGGAAAGCGGGGCCGCGACCGGGTGAAACGGGGTCCCTCTCAATAGAGGGGCTCGTCGTAGAACATCAGCAGCAGCCCGATTAGGGTCATCGAGCCCATGGCCACCATGCCGGCCCATGTCGAGGCCGGCGGCTGGAGTTTCAGTTCCAGCCAGCGGCCGGCTGCCATGAAGATGGCGAGCAATCCCATGGCGGTGTGGGTGGACTGGATCAGGTACTCGGTCTTGAGTTCGAAGCCGCCGTGGGCGTGGGTCAGCAGCAGAATACCGCCGACCGCGCACAGAACGGGAAAGAGGTAGCGCAGCCGACGGGCCGCCGGGTTGGTGCGGGCTCGGATTTCCAGGCCGCCGAGGACGAAGGCCAGCAGGGTGGCCAGGCGGTGCTGGAAGATTTCCCCATCCCCGAAGGTGCTTTCCCAGAATCCCAACGGTCCCAGCGGCCAGGCCTGGGCGTCGGAACGGAAGAACAGGAAGATTCCCAGGACGATGAAACCGGCGGGCCAGTAGTCGGCCCAGCGCCAGCGGAACAGGTAGCCGCCCAGGGCCACCAGGGCCATGGCCGTGAGAATCAGGCCGGAGACGTTGTGGTTGAAATTGGACCATTCCGCGGCGGCGACCGGCGCCTCCTTACCGACGATGGTGGCCCGTTGCACTTCGCTGATGAGCAGTTCCTCGTGGGTGGGGGAGGTCAGTCGAGGCCATTTGGGGCTGAACATCTGCCACACTTCGCCGGGTGAGGCGGTCAGATGGGGAATGTCCACCGCCGGCGGCTGGCTCGACAAGGTGGCGGCCACGAACAGGGCGCTGACCAGGAGGAAGGATTCGGCCTCGATCAGATGGGGGATGGTCTGGTACAGGGCGGGATCGTCACCCACGCTTTCCCAGCGTTTGCCGGCCCGGTAATTGAACCAGGCCAGTCCCAGGGCCCCCAGCATCAGGGCGATCTTGGTCAGCAGCAGGCTGCCGTAGCCGGTGCCGATCAGAGCGGTGAGATTGTCGATGAAATGCCAAGCCAGGGGAATGCCGGTCAGCAGCAGGCCGGCCACCGCCAAGGTGCCGAGGGTGGAGAAACGCCGTACCGCCCGGGGCCAACAGGATCGCAGCGCCGGATCGGTGCGCGCCACCTGCCAGAACACGATCAACTGAACCACGCCGCCGAACCACAGAGCCCCACAGATCTGATGGAGGACGGTGGTCGCCATCAGTAGTTCGCGCATTTCGAAGCGGCCTACTCCGTGGGTCAGCCAGGCGCCGCAGACGACGATGGCCGTCATCAGTCCCCATGTCAGGCGCCAGCGCAGCGGATCTTCCGGCCGCGCCAGCAGACTGCGCCCGACCCATCCCAGTCCCAGGGCCAACAGCATGCGGATCAAACCGGCCTTGAACTGGACCGTGGCGGTGTAGGCGGCCCAGGGTAGGGTTCCCAAGGTCTCTTTCAGTACCCACGCCTTGGCCGCCAGGGCGACGGCGTGGCTGGCGGCCAGGGCGAAGGCGCCGAGATAGAGCCAGCGCAGGCTGTGACGGTAGAGGCGGTCGCTGCCCGGCCCCGGCAGCAACAGCGATTTCAGGACCAGCCGGTTCCAGATCAGCGCGCCCAGCGACAGGGCGAAGCTGATCAGGGCGATGCCGCCCATGAGATCGTCGAGGAAATTGGCCAGCCCTTCCAGGCCGCCGACGGCGATGGCGGGAACCGTTTCGGTCGTCATCGTTGGCCGCCCTCCGGTACGGTGAACTTGAGCACGTCTTCGGTGATGTGACCGTCGGCGGCGAAGACCTTGTATTGCAGGGCGTATTCGCCCGGCGCCAGCGGGGGCAGGGCGACGATCAGCTCCCCGGGGCGCTCGCCGTGACGCAGTTCGAGCACCTGCTTGCGGTCGCCGGCGCTGACCAGATAGACGATGGACAGCAGAGGTTCGATGTCGGAGTTGAAGAACAGGTGGACCTCGGTGGCCTGGTCGGGGGTGACCGGGCCGGTATCGAGGGAGGAGTGAGTGATGACGGCGTGGGCCTGCACCGCCGGGGAGACGGCGCCCAATACCATGGAGATCATGAGGATTAAGATGCGCATGTCGGCGTTCCTCTCTGCTTTTTCTCGGTCGATCAAGCGGACTTGCGGGCCTTGATGGCGTGGCCGGCCAAGGTCTTGCCCAGATCCCAGATGGCGCCGGGCACCTGGTGACAGTCGGCGAGCACGTCGTCCATGGCTTCGACGATCCAGCGCCGGTCGTCGTCGCCGATCACCAGCGGCGGCAGGAATTTGACCACGTTCATGCCGTGGCCGGCCACCTGGCTGAGAATCCGGTGTTTCTTGAACAGGGGAATGGTGATCATCTGGCTGAACAGCCCTCGGTTGGCGGTCTCCAACAGGTTCCAGGCGGTCTTGAGTTTGAAGCTTTGGGGTTTGCCGAACTCGAGAGCGATCATCAGCCCCCGGCCGCGGGCCTGGTGGAAGAATTCGTAGCGCTGGGCCAACTCGTTCAATTGCGCCAGCATGGCTTCCCCCTGACGGGCGGCGTTGGCGATCAGGTTCTCGCTCTCCAGTACCTCCAGGGTCGCGATTCCCGCCGCCATCGCCATGTTGTTCTTGGAGAAGGTGGAGCCGTGCACCACCGCTCGGTCCATGCGGTTGAAGACCTTGTCCATGATTTTCGCCGTCATGGCCACCGCCCCCACCGGCACGAATCCCCCCGACAGGGCCTTGGCCATCAGCAGCATGTCCGGCTCGACGTTCCAGTGCTCCACGGCCCAGAGCCTTCCGGTCCTTCCCAGACCGGTCTGGATTTCGTCGGCCACGAACAGGGCGCCGTGCTTGCGGCACAAGCGCGCGGCTTCGGCCAGATAGTCGTCGTCCGGCAGGTTGACCCCCTTGCCTTGGATCGGTTCGACGATGAAGGCGGCGGTTTCCCGGGTTCGGAGCGCCCGTTCCAGGGCTTCCAGATCGTTGAAGGGGATGGCTTCGCAGTCCGGCAGCAGGGGACCGAAGCCCTGGCGGAAGATTTCCTCGCCGTTGAGGGACAGGGCCCCCATGGTCAGGCCGTGGAAGGCGTGCTCGCAGTAGAGTATCCGGCTGCGGCCGGTGGTGTAACGGGCGAACTTGATCGCCGCCTCCACCGCCTCGGCACCGGAATTGCAGAAGAACAGGCGGGTCAGAGGGGCGGGGGTGCGCTGTACTAGTTTCTCCGCCAGAACGCCGGCGAGCAGGGAGACGTCCATCTGCACCAGGTCGGGCAGATCCAGTTCCAACACCTCCCGGAGGGCTGCCTTGACCGTCGGGTGGTTGCGCCCCAAGGCGAAGACGCCGAAACCGCTGAGCAGGTCCAGATAGCGGTGGTCCGCCTCGTCGTAGAGATACGGACCCTCGGCGCGGGTGTAGAGACGGTCGTAGCCGATGGTGCGCAGCACCCGGACCATCTGCTGGTTGAGATACTGTTCGTGAAGGGCGAATTTGTCGTCGCGTCGGCTTCGTAGCAATTCGGCGATGCTTACACTCATGACGGATGGACTCGGTTGATGGCGAATGCGGGAAGGATGAAGAAAGTGCACAACAGATTCAGCACCAGGCCGATGGCCAGCAGTTTTCCCATGCTGGCGATGCCGGCGTGAGAGACGAACGCCAGACTGGCGAAACTGAACAGGGTCGTCAGAGCGCTGAAAAATATGCCGCGGGCGGTGCTGGTGGTCAAGATGGAACGCTCCGCGGGAAGTTGACGCATGCGGTGGATCATGTGGATGCCGTTGTCCACGCCCAGGCCGAACAGGAGGGGCAGGACGATCACGTTGGCATAGTTGAAGGGCAGTCGGAACAAGGTGGTGGCCGCCCCGGTGAGCAGGGTGCCGACGACCAGGGGTAGCAGCACCAGGAAGGTGTCGCGCCCGTTGCGCAACAGGAACGACAACAGCAGGAAGATCAGCACGATGGCGGTGGCGAACGCCTGCTGGAAGGAGGCGATGATCACCGCCATCGATTCGATGTAGATCACCGGCAATCCCGTCACTTCCGGGTAGGCGGCGCGTACCTGTTCGACGAATTCACGCATATGATCGAGGACGTTCATGTCCTTCGCAGGCAGGACGTCGATACGGTAGATGCCTTCGTCGCTGACCCAGCGGGCCCGGATGTCCTCGGGCAGATCGGCGATTCCGATAGGATGGGCGCTCAGCCCCAGGCGCAGTTTTTCCATCGCCCTGGGAAAGGTGCCGAGGACGCTGAACTGGACCCGGTCGATCGTTTTCCCGCAGGCCGATTCCCCGAGGGTGCGGCAGTGGGCGATGAAGCGATCGAGGGATTCCTTGAGGCGGGCGAGCGTCGCCGGTTCCAGGACCCGGGACGGCGCCGAATCCAGATCACGGCGGAAGCGTTGCAGATCGGCCAGGGAGGTGATGCCGGTCTTCGGGTGCAGGGGCTGTTCCAGCTGCGGGCCCAGGATCAGGGCCATTTCGTCGATGACGACCAGCTTGTCCTCCTGGTCCTGGGGAATCAGATCGAAGACGGAGACCGCCGCTTCCACCACCGGGATCTGTTCGAAGCGGTTCTCCAGCAGGCGGGTTTCCGTCGCCCCTTCGGCAAGCGCGGTGAGGAACATGGGGGAGGTTTCCTTGGTGCGCAGCAGTTCCTTGAAGGTTTTCACCGATTCGCTGTTGGGATCCCGCAGGTTGACCGGGTTGAAGTCCACCGTGATACCACAGAGCAATCCCAAGGCGGCCAGGGTGGCGAAAAAGGTCGTCCGACGCAGCGCCAGGCTGTGGCGGTAGGGGAAGCGGGCCAGATGTTCCGGCAGGAACAGGGTCTGTCGTTCCTTCCAGCGGCGTACCGGCGCGAGCGGCATCAGCGCCAACAGCGCCGGCATCGCCGTCAGCGTCACCAGAACCACGATGAACATGCTGGAGCCGGCGATGACGCCGAGTTCGGAGATGCCCTTGTAAGGGGTGGGGATGAAGGCGTACAGGGCCAAGGCGGTGGTCAGGGCGCAGAGGAACAGCGAGGGGGAAACGCTGGAGAGGCTGTGGCGCAGCGCCTCGTCGGGGGTGTGATCCTCGAGGAGGAACTCTCGGTAACGCAGGCACAGATGGGTGGCGTAATCCACCCCCATGCCGATGTACAGCACGGCGAAGGCGATGGAGATCAGGTTGAGGGAGCCGACCGACCAGGCTGCGAATCCCACCGAATAGGCCAGGCCGACGATCAGGGTGATCAAGGTGGCCAGGGTCAGCTTCCAGGAGCGGAAGCCGATCAAAAGGGCGGTGCAGACCAGCGCCAGGGATACTAGGCCGGCGATTTCGGTGCCGTGGCTGATGCTGAGCAATTCCTCGTATTCCAGTACCGGTTCTCCGGTCATGCGGACCCGGACTGGAATGCCGTCGATGCGATTCACCTGGTCGATGGCGCTGCGGATGGTGGTGATGGCGCCCTCGGCCGGCAGCATGCGGTAGAAATCCAGCACCGGCGAAACCACCACGAATTGCAGGGTGGTGCCGATCTTCCGTTTGGGCTGGAACAACAGATCCTGCCACGACAGCAGGTAGGGATCGCCGGTGGCGGCGGCGTCGAAGGCAGCGCTGATCCGCCGCACCACCGGGTCCAGGGAGATCGGAAGATCCTCTTCGAGGCGCAAGGCACGGTTCAGCAGAGAGAGCAGGCTGCGTAGGCTGAAATCCTGATACAGCCGGGCGATGAAGGGTTGGGAGCGGGCCAGGTCGTCGGCCAGCCGTTCCAGATCGCCGGTTTCCAGATACAGCAGCCCGAAGCGGTCGAAGAAGGGATGGGCGGTGGAAAGATAGACCGAAGCGATGGTGTCGGTCTGCGGGGTCAGCAACTGTTTCAGACGCCGGGCCGCGGTCTCGCTGACTTCCGGCACGGGAGACTCCACCACCAACAGGATGGCGTTCTTGTCTTGGGGGAAAGTCTGTTCGAGCTGCTGGCGTTTCTGCATGAAGGGCAGACTGGGGTCCAGCATTTTGGCGGTGTCGGTATCGACCTTGAGGTGGGTGGCGGCGTAATGGCCGCTGAGTACGGCGCCCAGCAGGACGAGAGCTAGTATCCACAGGGGGTGGTTCTGGGAGTAGCGGGACAGCTGGAGGAAGGGATGGAGCAGGCGGGCGATCATGGTACGAGGAATGTTTCCGGGAGCAGGCGGGCGGCGGCCGTCGTCAGGGTGTCGCGGGCCAGGCGGAACCGGCGTCCCAGGTGCCACAGCGGCCCGATCTGCCCAGGATGACGCAGCAATTGGAACAGCAATCTGATCGGGTCGATGTCACCGTGGCGATCGGCGGCGAGCACCGCGGCGGGAATCGATGTGCCGGCGTCGTCGGCCACCGCCCGGACGGCGACGAAGGGGATTCCTTGCTCCCGGCACCAGTGCGCCAGGAAGGCGCTTTCCATGTCGGCCGCCTGGGCCCCGGTTTCCCGCCGGAGGGTGCGTTTCGCCGCCGGCGAGGCCAGGACGGTTTCGCTGCTGGCTAGCGGTATCGTCACCGGTGCCAGGTCCGCCAGCCGGTCGGTCAGCCGGTGCCACCAGACGGTATCGCAGGGAATTTTGCTGCGATCGGGCAGGATGAAGGCGCGGGGAAGCAGCAGCCGCCCCGGTGACAGTCCGGGGGAGAGGGCGGCGGCGCAGCCCCAGTTCAGCAGGGCGTCGATTCCTTGGCGCCGCAGGGCGACGGCCGCCGCCACGCTCCGTTCCGGTCCCATCCCGGCGACGTGGAGGCGAATGCCCGGACCCAGTGGGAGGGTTTGTCCAACGCGGGCGGATCGTCGGGCGAGCGTGCGACTTTCGACAGGCAGGGCGACGACGATGCCTAACACCTGCCCGTGATTTCGTTGCGATAACGGGCCAGGGCCCAAAGGGGGAAGAACCGGTCGTAGCCGTAATACTTCAGGTAGAACACCCTCGGGAATCCCGGTGCGTTGAAGTATTCGTCACGCCAGAAGCCGTTCTCCTTCTGGTGAGTCAGCAAGTACTCGATCCCCCGTTGCACCGCCTCGCTGTGGGTCTCGCCCGCCGCCATCAGCGCCAGCAGCGCCCAGGCGGTGTGACACGCCATGCTGACGTGGAAGCGTCCCCGGATGGTGGGATCGTGGCGGTCCTCGTAACTGTCGTTGCTTTCCCCCCAGCCGCCGTCCTCGCGCTGAAGCGATTTCAGCCAGGCGACCGCCTTCCGGATGCGGGGATCCTCCTTGGGAATGCCGCACGCCTCGATTCCCATCAGTACCGACCAGGTGCCGTAGATGTAGTTGGTTCCCCAGCGGCCGAACCAGCTGCCGTCGGCTTCCTGCTCGTTCCAGAGGAATTGCAGGCATTTGTCCCTGATGCGGGCGAAGTAGGGGGTTTCATCGGCCAGCTGGTTCAGCAACATGACGCAGCGGGCGCTGACGTCGGCCTCCGGCGGGTCGAGCAAGGCACCGTGATCGGCGAAGGGAATGTGGTTGAGATAGTAATAAGTGTTGTCGGGATCGAAGGCGCCGTAACCGCCGTTCTTGGACTGCATGCCGGCGATCCAGCGGGCGGCGCGGTAGGCGGCCTCGCGGTGCGCCGGTTTGTCGCTCTCCAGCAGGGCGCAGGCGACCACCGCGGTATCGTCCACGTCCGGGTAGTAGGCGTTGTTGAACTGAAAGGCCCAGCCGCCGCCTTCCAGATGGGGGCGACGGACGCGCCAGTCGCCGGGCTCGTCGCGCAATTGCTTGCTCACCAGCCAGTCCAGCGCCTTTTCCAGCGCTTCGGCGGTGGCGGGGTGGTTTTCTCCGCGCTGCACCTCCTGTAGCGTGAGGGTGGCCAGGCCGGTGTCCCAGACGGGAGACAGGCACGGCTGACAGTAGGATTCGTGATCGCGGTGGACCAGCAGCTTTTGCAGGGCCTTTCTGGCTTCTCGGCGCCGGGGATCCTCCGGTGGGATGCCCATGGCGTCCATCGCCTCGTAGAGGTTGACCATGGCCGGGAAGATGCCGCCGAGGCCGTCCTCGCCGTTGGCGCGCTCCAGGCTCCAGGCCAGCGCCTTCTCCAGGGCCCGCTGGCGCAGGGTGGTGGGAATGTAGGGTTCCAGTTTCAGACCGATGCGTTCCAACGCATGGACGAGCTTGCCGATGGGCGTGCGGACGTGGTGGGAGAAATAATCGGTCTCCTCCTCGGGCGGGACCACGAACAGTTCCCGGATGTGGACGTTTTTGGGGTTCTTGGCCGCGACCTTGAGGGAACAGAGGATGGTCAGGGGGACCATCACCGTACGGGACCAGTAGGAAACCTTGTCCAGATGGAACGGGAACCAGCGGGGAAGGAACACGATTTCCACCGGGATGAAGGGAACCCCGTGCCAGGGAATCTGCCGGTACAGCGCCAGCAGGATGCGGGTGAAGACGTTGGTCTTCGCCGCCCCGCCCTTGGCGAGGATGAAGGCCCGGGCTTTCCGCATGTGGGGGGCGTCCGGGGAGTCGCCCGCCAGCTTCAGGGCGTAATAGGCCTTCACGGAACAGCTGATGTCGCCGTGGCCGCCGGTATAGAGGGGCCAGCTGCCGTCCTCTTGCTGCCGGGCGCGGATGTAATTGGCCAGCCGGGCCTGAAGGATTTCGTCCACCTCGTCCATGTGGTGCATCATCAGGATGTATTCCGAGGGAATGGTGCAGTCGGCTTCGAGTTCGTACACCCAATAACCCTCGGGATGCTGCTCCTGCAGCAGGGCGTCACGGGCCTTGGCGATGGCGCGCTCCAGCAGGCCCTGAGCGGTTTCCTGCGGATTTCGACGTTTCGACAGAGCTGCGTTCGGCTGGGTCATCGTTGGCCTCTTTGAAGGTTTTTCAGGCGGGTTGTGGTTGGCGCAAGTGGCTCAAATCCAACAGTTTCCCCTCGGCGGGTCCGGGCAGTCCCAGGGCGGCGGTACGGAACAACCACTTCAACAGATCGTCGTGGCGGTGGCACAGGCGACAGGTGATCACGGTCGCCCGGACGGCCCGGCGGGAAATCTTGACCTCGTCGCCGTGGCTGAAGTAGGGGTTGTCGTGAATGCGGCGCAGGGTCAGCACCGCCATGCCGAGTGCCCAGAGACAGAAATCCCGGATGCCGGTTTCGTATTCGGGAATCAGAAGGGTGTATTCCAGGGCGTTGCGAAGATGGCCGTGGGCGATGGCGATCAGTTGACGGAGGCCGGCGACGAAGCGCGGATCCCGATGGCCGGGGCGCAGTTTGGCCAGTTCGAAAGCCTGGGCGGCGAACAGATCGCGGGGCAACCAGCAGACGCCGCGTTCCCGGTCGGCCCAGATGTCCTTGAGAATGTTGGTCATCTGCAGTCCCTGGCCGAAGGAGACCGCCAGGGGCATCAAGTCGTCGAACCGTTGGGCGATGTACTGGGAATAGTTGCAGAACACCCGGGTCAGCATTTCGCCCACCACGCCGGCGACGTAGTAGCAGTAGCGGTTCAAGTCTTGCAGGGTTTCCAGCCCCCGGCTGAGGTCACGATCCTGGAAATCCGCCATGCCGTGCCCCATGGTGTCCACGCAAAGCGCCAAGGCCTCCCGGTCCGCCCGGGAGAACCGATGGGTGATGGAGACGACCCGGGGAACGACCTGGATCAATTCCCGTTCCGCCGGCGGGGTCCTATCGGAAAGGCGGGCGGCGAAATCCCGGGCGAAGCCTTCCGCGTCCGCCTCGCCGCGCACCACGGCGACGAAGCGCTCGCACAGTTCCCGTTTGCTGGCGCGGTCCAGGGTCGCTTCGTCTTCGATGGTATCGACGATGCGGCAGAGCAGGTAACCGTTGGCGATCACCTGATGGACCGGTTCGGGAAGCTGAGGTATGGTCAGGGCGAAGGTGCGCGAGACGCCGTCCAGCAAATGAGCCTGGAATGCGGCATCGTCCAACGCGGTGAGTGCTTGCGTGCTGCTTCCATTCATGGATTGCGAGATTTCCCCTGCTGCAAAGATGAATCGCCCGGGCCGGCGAAGCGATCCACCCATTCTATGGATTTTACGGTGGGGGTCAAGGACTGTTGTATTTTCACCTAAAGCCGTTAAACTAACCTGCCCAAGGAATCTCGGACTGCTGACGATCGCTTGTGGTGTGAAAGCAACATGGAGGGGGTTCGGGACTTTAAAACCTGAGTGAAACAGTCAGGTAAGCGGCCGGACGTTGAAGTGAAAGTTTTCAGGAGAAAGAGGCTATGAGTATCCCACTGAGACAAAAGTTGGCGGTGGCCCGGTATTTGATCACCCAGAAACTGAAGGGGGTACGGCGATATCCTTTGGTGCTCATGCTGGAACCGCTGTTCCAGTGCAATCTGGCCTGCGCCGGCTGCGGTAAGATCGACCATCCCGACGAGATTCTCAAACGCCGTCTGAGCGTGGAGGAATGCCTCGAGGCGGTGGACGAATGCGGTGCGCCCATCGTCTCCATTCCCGGGGGGGAGCCTTTGCTTCACAAGGACATGCCCAAGATCGTCGAAGGAATCGTCGCCCGGAAGAAGTTCGTCTATCTGTGCACCAACGCCCTGCTGCTCAAGAAGCGGATGAAGGATTACACCCCCTCTCCCTATCTTACCTTCTCGGTGCATCTGGACGGGTTGAAGGCGCGTCACGACGCCTCGGTATGCCAGGAGGGCGTGTTCGAACGGGCGGTCGACGCCATCCGCGAGGCGCTGGACCGGGGGTTCCGGGTCACGGTCAACTGCACCCTGTTTCAGGGAGAGACGGCCGAGGAGATCGCCGAATTTCTCGATTTCTGCAATGACCTGGGGGTCGAGGCGGTCACCATCTCGCCGGGTTTTCAGTACGAAAAGGCGCCGCGTCAGGACGTTTTCATCCGCAATCCCGAAACCAAGGAGCTGTTCCGCCGTCTGTTCCGTATCGGCAAGTCCAAGAAGCGCAAATGGCGCTTGAACCATTCCTCGTTCTATCTGGATTTTCTCGCGGGCAACCGCGCCTACGCCTGCACCCCCTGGGGCAATCCGACGCGCAACGTCTTCGGCTGGCAGAAGCCCTGCTATTTCCTGGCCGACGAGGGGTATGCCAAGAGCTTCAGGGAATTGATGGAGACCACTCCCTGGGAGAAATACGGCACCGCCAAGAACCCCAAGTGCGCCAACTGCATGGCCCACTGCGGTTACGAGCCCACCGCGGTGGAAGACACCATGGTGCACCCGCTCCAGGCCGCCTGGGTCGCTCTCTTCGGCCCCCGCACCGAAGGCCCCATGGTGCCGGAACCGGTCCCGGAAGCGGACGATCAGTCCCTGGGGAAACCTGCCGAGGTCGTCGAATAGATTCCTCCCCATGGATTGGCTTTGGGTCGTCGCCTGGCTGGCCGCCGGGTTGTGGGGCGTCGTCGTTCTGCTGCCCTGGCAACCCTGGCGCAACCGCGAGGTGTTGGAGCCGATCGCTTCCGAGACGGTCGATCACCGTGATCTGACCGTTCTGATTCCGGCGCGCGACGAGGCCGAGGTGATCGCCACCACCCTCGGGGCGCTGGCGGCCCAGGCCCCCGGAATCCGGGTGGTGGTGGTGGACGATTGTTCCAGCGACGGGACGGCCGACGTGGCCCGGCGGATTTCCGGGATCAGCCTGCGGTTGGTAGCGGGCCGACCCCTGCCGCCCGGCTGGAGCGGCAAACTCTGGGCCCTGGAGCAGGGATTGAAACAGGTGGAAACCGGCAGGGTATTGCTGCTGGACGCCGACATTGAACTGCGCCCAGGGATGCTGGCGGCCCTGCTGCGTCACATGGATGCGCATCGGCTGGACCTGGTTTCCATCATGGCGCGCCTGCGGACCCGGGGGTTCTGGGAAACCTTGTTGATGCCGGCGTTCGTCTACTTCTTCAAGCTGCTCTATCCTTTCGCCCTGGCCAACGATCCGCGGTTTCCCCGCTGGGCGGCGGCGGCCGGCGGCTGCATCCTGGTCAGGACCGACGTCCTGCGCCGCTGTGGGGCGTTCGCCAGTCTCAGGGACGCTCTGATCGACGACTGTACCCTGGCGGCCCGGGTCAAAAGACAGGGCCATCGTACGTGGATCGGCCTGTCCCACGGGGTGGTCAGTCACCGCGGTTACGACGGTCTGAAGCCCATCTGGGACATGGTGGCCCGCACCGCCTACACCCAGTTGCGTTATCACCCGGGATTGCTGCTGTTGTGCACCGTACTGGTGGGGGTGATGTTCTGGGGGCCGGTGCTGGGGTGGCTGGCGCCCCAGGCGGAATGGCTGGGGGCGGCGGCCTGGAGTCTGATGGGGCTGACTTACTGGCCGACCTTGCGCTTTTATCGCCTGTCCGCGCTGTGGATCGTGGCCCTGCCCCTGACCGGCACCCTTTACCTGGCCATGACCTGGGATTCGGCGTGGCGTTATTGGCGAGGGGAGCGCAGCGCCTGGAAGGGCCGAGTCTACGCCCGTTAGAAGCGGAGCAGGCTGTGGACCGGGCAGGAGAGGTGTTCTCGCCCGTTCAGCTCGGCCAGTTCGATGAGGCAGGCGAAGCCGTGCACCGTCGCGCCGAGCCGTTCCACCAGCTCGCAACTGGCTCGGGCCGTTCCGCCGGTGGCGAGGAGATCGTCCACCAGGAGAACGCGGTCGCCGGGTGTGAAGGCGTCGACGTGGGCTTCCAGGGCGTTTTTCCCGTATTCCAGGGTGTAGGAAACCGTTTGCACGTCGTAAGGTAGTTTTCCCGGCTTGCGCAGCGGGACGAATCCCACCCCCAATTCCCAGGCCGCCAGGCTGCCGAAGATGAATCCCCGGGCTTCCATGCCGGCGACCACGGTGACGGGAGAGCCGACGAAAGGATGGATCAGTTGGTGGACCGCCAGGCGCAGCGCCGCCGGATCCCGTACCAACGGGGTGATGTCCTTGAACAGGATTCCCGGGCGTGGGAAATCGGGGACATCGCGGATTTTGGCCTTGAGCCGCTCCCGCCAGTCGCTCATGCGATGACCTTGAGCTTGTCGTGACGCTGGAGGAAGTGGTCGATGTTGCGCTGAATGCCGTCGGCGTCCAGTTCCGCCTCGCTCAGCAGTTCCTCCCGGCTGCCGTGTTCGATGTAACGGTCCGGCAGTCCCAGATTGAGCACCGGCAACGGCAGTCCCGAGCTGACCAGGCATTCGTTGACGGCGCTGCCGGCGCCGCCCATGACCACGTTCTCCTCCACCGTGACCAGATAATCGTGGGCGCGGGCCAGTTCCCGGATCAGCGCTTCGTCCAAGGGTTTGACGAAACGCATGTTGGCGACCGTGGCGTCGAGCCGCTCCGCCGCCTCCAGCGCCGGCGCCACCATGGAGCCGAACGCCAGAATGGCGATCCGCCGTCCCCGCCGGCAGACCACGCCTTTCCCGATAGGCAGGGTGTCGGGGGTGCGCTTCAGGGCCGCACCGGGCCCGGTGCCTCGGGGATAACGGACCGCCGCCGGCCGGCCGCAGGCCAGGGCGGTGTTGAGCATCTGATAGCACTCGTTCTCGTCGGCGGGTGCCATCACCACCATGTTGGGAATACAGCGCAGATAACTGAGATCGAAACTGCCGGCGTGGGTGGGACCGTCCGGGCCCACGAGGCCGGCGCGGTCGATGGCGAACACCACCGGAAGATTCTGCAGGGCCACGTCGTGGATCAGCTGATCGTAGCCCCGCTGGAGAAAGGTGGAGTAGATGGCCACCACCGGTTTGTAGCCCTCGCAGGCGAGGCCGGCCGCCAGGGTCACGGCGTGTTGTTCGGCGATGCCGACATCGAAATAGCGTTCGGGGAAACGTTCCGAGAAGGCCACCAGGCCGGAGCCCTCCCGCATAGCGGGGGTGATGCCCACCAGCTTGGGTTCCCGTTCGGCGGCATCACAAAGCCAGTGACTGAACACCTGGGTGTAGGTGAGCCCTTTGCTCGGGGCCTTGGTCATCGAGTCCTTGGTGGGATCGAACGGGGAGACCCCGTGGTAGGTGACTGGATCGCGCTCGGCCGGAAGATAACCCTTGCCCTTCTTGGTGATGACGTGGAGGAAATGCGGGCCGTTGAGGTTGCGGATGTTGCGCAGGGTGGCGATCAGGGTGGGCAGGTCGTGACCGTCGATGGGGCCGATGTAGTTGAAACCCAGTTCCTCGAACAGCGTTCCCGGGGCCACCATTCCCTTGACGTGTTCCTCGGCGCGGCGGGCCAGCTCCCACATTTCCGGCACGTGGGAGAGGATCTGCTTGCTGCCTTCCCGGAAGGTGGTGTAGAGCTTGCTGGACAGAATACGCGCCAGATAGTTGGTCAAGGCCCCCACGTTGGGGGAGATGGACATCTCGTTGTCGTTCAGGATGACCAGCAGATTAGCGTCGAGTGCGCCGGCGTGGTTGAGGGCCTCGAACGCCATGCCGCCGGTGAGGCCGCCGTCGCCGATGACGGCCACCGCGCGCTGGTCGCGTCCCTCCAGGGAAGCGGCGATGGCCATTCCCAGCGCCGCCGAGATGGAGGTGCTGGAATGACCGACGCCGAAGGCGTCGTACGGGCTTTCCGAACGCTTGGGGAAAGGGGTCAGGCCGCCGCGCTTGCGGATGGTCGCGAGCCGATCCCGCCGGCCGGTGAGTATCTTGTGAGGATACGCCTGGTGGCCCACGTCCCAGACCAGGCGGTCGTAGGGGGTGTTGAAGACGTAATGGAGAGCGATGGTCAGTTCCACCGTACCCAGACCGGCCGCCAGGTGGCCGCCGGAGCGGCTGACGCTCTCGAGCAGGTAGTGCCGGACTTCGTCGGCCAGTTGCAGCAACGCTTTTTCGTCCAGTCGCCGCAGATCTTCGGGCGAATCGATACGGCGGAGTAAAGGATAGTGTTTGGGGTCGATCATGGGCTGTAGGTCAGCAGGCGACAAAGATGACGGGAATGGCAGGCATTATCCAACGCCTTCCGGTATGGTGCAAGGGGATCAGCGGTCCCGGCGTTCCATGGTGATCCCGAGGATTTCCAGGGCGACGGCGATCAGGATCATCACCAGCCCGGCCCAGACC
>JALSGR010000044.1 GCA_026982635.1 Methylothermaceae bacterium
ATCATCGGCGCCACCACGCTGGCGCAACTGCGGGAGAACATCGCCAGCGTCGACCTGGTCCTGCCGGAGGAGGTCGTGGCCGGCATCGAGGCCATTCACGACCGTATTCCCGATCCCGCCCCCTGAAGGCGCTTTCCCGCCTCCCGGAAACCCGAATCGATGGGTGCTCCGGAGCCTTCGGTTTTCAGGTGGCCTGGGGGTTTCTGCTATCATAACCTGCTTTGCAGGTCGCCTTCGCCGCCGCCGGCGGAGGCCGTCGATCCACGCTTTTCCGTGATTCCATGACCATTGACCGCCGCTATTGGCCCTGGGGGATCCTGTTGCTCGGGGTGACGGTGTTCGTCGTCCTGGTGGCCACCCGTCCCCGTCAGCCGGCCCCGGCCGTTCGGCCCCGGGTATGGCAGGTGGAGGCGATCGCGGTGCACCCCCGCCGCCTCCATCCAGTGCTGACCCTCTACGGCCGGGTCGAGGCCCCTGCCTTGATGCGGGCCACCGCGCCGGCGGCCAGTCAGGTGACCGAGGTGGGGGTGCGCGAAGGGCAGACGGTGAAGCCGGGGCAGTTGCTGGTCGCCCTGGACTCGAGGGATTTCCAGCCCGGTGTCCGCCAGGCCGAGGCGGCGGTGACGGAACTGGAGGCGCGCCTGGAACTGGAGCGCCAACGCTATCGCAGCGACCGCCAGGCGTTGGTTCACGAACGCCGTCTGCTGACCTTGTTGCAGAATCAGGTGGCCCGCATGGAGAAGTTGCGACGCCGCGGCATGGCGGCCGAGGCGGCGCTGGATCAGGCGCGTATGGATGTGGAACGCCAGGAGATGGCCGTCATCGTCAGGCGGCTGGCGGTCGATCAGCATCCGGCCCGCCTGCGCCAGTTGGAGGCCCAGTTGGAAAAGGCCAAGGCCCGTCTGCGTCAGGCCGAGGTCGCCCTGCAGCGCAGCCGGGTGACGGCGCCGTTCGCCGGCGTGGTGGCCGAGGTCGCCGTGGCCGAGGGGGACATGGTGGGTGCGAACCAGCCTCTGGTCAGTCTTTTTTCCTGGCGGGATCTGGAGGTGCGGGCCAAGATCCCCGCCCCCTTCCACCGGGAAATCCACCAGGCCGTGGAGCGGGGCCATCGGCTCCGGGCGGTGGGAAAAAGCCTGGGTCTGGAGGTTGGTCTGCGGCTGGAGCGCCTGGCCGGCCGGGCGGAGGCGGGAGGGATCGACGCCTTCTTCCGGGTCACCGAAGGGGCCCGGCGACTGCGCCTGGAACTGCCGGTCACGGTGCGGCTGCAGCGGCCGGCCCGCGACCACACCGTCGCGGTGCCCTATACGGCGCTGTACGGTTCCAGGCGGATCTACCGCATTGTCGACGGCCGATTGCGATCGCTGACGGTGGAGCCGTTGGGGGATTATCCTCACGACGGCCGGATCTGGCTGCTGATCCACAGTCCGGAACTGCGTCCGGGGGACCGGATTCTGATCACCCATCTGCCCAACGCCGCCGACGGACTGGCGGTGAAGGCTCGGCTGGTGGAGGCGGTTTCTTGAGTCCGGAACGCGGTTGGATCGTCTTTTTCATCCGCCACCCGGTCGCCGCCAATCTGGTCATGGCGCTGATGATCATCGGCGGTCTCTTCGCCCTGGACCGGCTCAGGGTGCAATTCTTTCCCAATTTCCAGCTCGATGTCATCCGGGTGCGGGTCGAGTGGCCCGGCGCCAGCGCCGAGGACGTGGAGCGCAGTCTCACCACCCCGCTGGAGCAACAACTGAAGACCGTGGACGATCTGCGCCGCATGACCTCCACGTCCAGCGAGGGGCATTGCGCCATCACCCTGCAGTTCCGCGAAGGTACCGATATTCTCCTCGCCCTGGCTCAGGTGCGCCAGCGGGTCGACGAGTTCCGCAACCTGCCCGCCGGGGCCGAGGACCCCGAGGTGGTGCATCTCGCCCGCCACGAACTGGTGGCCAAGCTGCTCCTTTCCGGCCCCTCGTTGGACGTGTTGCGGCCGCTGGCCCATCGTTTCGAGCGTGAGTTGCTCCACCGCGGCATCGACAAAGTCGATCTGGTGGGGCTGCCGGAGGAGGAAATCGCCATCGAGCTGGACCCGGCCACGCTCGACGCCCTCGGGACCGATCTGGACCGGGTCGCCGAACGCATCGGGCGTTTCAGTCGCGACGTTCCCGCCGGCAGTTTCGGCGACCGGGAGAATCAGAAACTGGTGCGGGTGCTCGAGCAGCGCCGTACGCCGTGGGCGTTCGGCGATATCCCCCTGACCGACGGGAACGAACGGATCGAACTGGGCTCGGTGGCCGCCATCGAGCGCAAACCCCGCCGGGGCGGCGCCGAACTGACGTTCCAGGGGCGGCCGGCCGTCGAATTGCAGATCCGCCGGGCCGAGCACGGTGATGCCTTCGAGGCGGCGGCGGTCTTCACTCGATGGCTGGCCGAAACCCGGCCCACTCTGCCGCCGGGGGTCAAGCTCCACGTCTACCAGCCCACTTGGCAGCTCATCCAGGAGCGTATTGAGTTGTTGCTCAGGAACGGGCTCGGTGGCCTGATTCTAGTGGTCGCCATTCTCTACGTCTTTTTGAGTTCCCGGGTGGCCTTCTGGGTGGCCGTCGGCATTCCCGTGTCCTTCATGGCCACGTTGCTGATTCTGTGGTCGGCCGGCGGCAGCATCAACATGATCAGTCTGTTCGGCCTGATCATGGCGTTGGGGATCATCGTCGACGACGCCATCGTGGTGGGGGAAGACGCCCTGGCCCATTATCAGATGGGGGAGTCCCCGCTGGCGGCGGCCGCCGGCGGCGCCCGGCGCATGTTGGCTCCGGTCCTGGCCTCGTCCCTCACCACCATCGCCGCCTTCCTGCCCCTGATGCTGGTCTCCGGCTCCACCGGCAAGATCCTGTTCGCCATTCCCCTGGTGGTGATCGCCGTCATCGGTGCTTCCCTGATCGAGAGCTTCTGGGTGTTGCCGGCTCATCTGCGTCACGCCTTCGAAAAGATGCGCCCCCGTCGGGAGAGTCGGCTGCGTCGGCGTTTCGACGTGGCGTTCCGGCGGTTCCGGGAACGGCGCTTCCGCCCCCTGGTCCGGGCCTGCCTGCGACATCGCGGCGTGACCGTGGCGGCGGCCGTGGCGCTGCTGATCGCCGCCTTGGGCCTGGTGGCGGGCGGCCGGGTGCCGTTCGTCTTTTTCACCGCGCCCGAGGCCGACATTCTCTATGCGACGGTGGCGTTCGTTCCGGGGACCCCCGAGGAACGTGTGAAGCGCTATCTCCAGGCTCTGGAAGCGGCCCTGCACCAGGCCGAGCGCCGCTTGTCGCCCGACCGTCCCCTGGTGCGTACCGCCATCCGCATTCACGGCCGGGCCCTGTCGGGTTCGGGAGCCTTGCAGCAGCAGGGGGATCATCTGGGGGCGATGGTCGTCGAACTGATCCCTTCGGAACGGCGTGCGGTGCGCAGCTGGCAGGTGATCGAGGCCTGGCGCAGGCTTGTTCCCCCGGCGGCCGGCCTCGACACCCTGATCCTCATGGCCCGCCAGGTGGGGCCCCCGGGGAGGGACGTGAGCGTGCGCCTGGTCGGTGACGATCCCCGACGCCTGAAACAGGCGGCTCTGGAACTGGTCGGGGTGCTGAAGCAGATCCCCGGTCTGAGCGACGTGACCGACGATCTACCCTACGGGCGCGAACAGTGGATCTATCGCCTGACCCCGGTGGGGGAGATGTTGGGGCTGACGCCGGCCGAACTGGGGCGTCAGCTGCGTAGTTTTTTCGCCGGCCGTCTGGTGCAGGTGTTCCAGGACGGGCCCGACGAAGTGGAGGTCCGGGTGCGGCTGGCGGCGCGGGAGCGGGACCATCTGGACGTGCTCGGCAAACTGCAGATCCGCCTGCCTTCCGGCGACCGGGTCCCGCTGCATTCGGTGGCGACGGCCGATACCCGCCAGGGGTTCGAGATCCTGCGTCATGCCGAGGGGCGCCTGGCGGTGGAGGTTTCCGCGGACATCAACGTCCACGTCAACAAACCCGGGCGGGTGATGGAAACCCTGATGAAAGACGTTCTGCCGGGGCTGGCCGAACGGTACGGCATCGATTTCGAGCCCTCCGGGCGGGCGGAAGACCGGGCCGAGACCATCTCGGACATGAAGAAGGGGGGGATGTTGGGGCTGATTTTGATCTATCTGATCCTGGCGTGGGTGTTCGGTTCCTACGGCTGGCCCCTCGTCGTGATGGCGGCGATTCCGTTCGGTCTGATCGGTGCCGTGCTCGGCCACGTGGTCATGGGGATCGACCTGACCATCTTGTCGTTGTTCGGCATCTTCGGCCTCGCCGGTATCGTGGTCAACGATTCCATCATTCTGGTCAGCTTCTATCATCAGTTGCGGCGCCGGGGACTGCCCTTGTCTCGGGCCCTGGAAGAGGCCGCCTGTCAGCGCCTGCGCGCCGTGCTGTTGACTTCCCTGACCACGGTGGCCGGTCTGCTGCCTTTGTTGTTCGAGACCTCGCTGCAGGCCCGTTTCCTGATACCCATGGCCGTTTCCATCGCCTTCGGGCTGCTGTTCGCCACGGTGCTGGTGCTGTTGGTCATTCCGGCCCTGCTGGGGATCTATGAACATTGGTGCGAGCGCCGGCGGGCGTGCTAGGCTGGACGAGGAGTGGCGGTTTCATGGTCGACAGAGCGAGATTTCCCGTGACGGTTCAGGTGCAGGCCGCGGCGCGCCTGCACCTGGGTTTTCTCGACCTCGGTGCCCACCTGGGGCGCAGCTATGGCAGCGTAGGGGTGGCCCTGGAGGGAATCGCCACCCGGGTGCAGGTTTCCGCCGCCGATGGTTTCCGGGTCAGCGGCTATGAGGATCGCCCGGTCCGGCTCGTCGTGGAGCGGCTGCGGGCGGCCCTCGGGCTTCCTTTGAGCGGGCACGTCCACGTCCAGGCGGCCATCCGTCCCCATGCCGGATTGGGATCGGGCACCCAGTTGGCGCTTGCCGTCGGGGTGGCCTTCTGCCGATTTCACGGTTGTGACCCGGATGTGCGCCGGGTGGCCGGCATCGTCGGCAGGGGCCGGCGCTCGGGGATCGGCATCGCCGCCTTTGAGCAGGGCGGTTTCCTGGTCGACGGCGGTCGGGGGGAAGCCACGGTGACGCCACCCTTGATCGCCCGCTTTGTGGTGCCGTCCCAGTGGCGCTGGTTGTTGATCTTCGATCCCGGCGCCGAAGGGCTTTCCGGCAGCCGGGAACGCGCTGCGTTCGCCCAGTTGCCGCGGTTTTCCCGCAGCGTCGCCGCCGATTTGTGTCACCGCCTGTTGATCCAGGGGTTGCCGGCCCTGGCGGAGGGGGATTACCGGGGTTTCTGCGAGGTGCTGGCGGCGATCCAGCAGGCCAACGGCGACTATTTCGCCCCGGCCCAGGGGGGGCGCTACACCAGTCCGCGGGTGGCCGAGGCCCTGGCCTGGCTTCAGCGGCGCCGGTGGGTCGGTCTAGGTCAGAGTTCCTGGGGGCCGACCGGCTTTTGCCTGCTGCCGGATCCCGAGACGGCGGCGCGGGAGTCGCGCGCCTTGGCGGCGGCCTTCGCCGCCAGCGGTCTGCGTTTTCAGGTGGTCGCCAGCCGCAACCGGGGGGCGGAGATCCTCGCCCGATGCGACCCGCCTTGCTGATCCTGGCCCAATCGGGGCGGATGCTGGCCGCCTCGGCGCGACGGGCCGAGTACGTCCCCCTGGTGGTGGACCGGTTCGGCGACCGGGACACCCGGCGTCTTACCCCGGTCTGTATCCCCGTGGCCGATTTTCGGGCCGAGACGCTGGCGAATGCGGCCTTGAAGCTCATCGAGCGCCATTGCCCCGTCGGTTGGCTTTACGGGGCGGGCGTGGACGCCATGCCGGATCTGGTGCGAACTCTAGCGTCGCGTTGTCCCCTCTACGGCAACCAGGAGGCGGTGCTGCGTCAATGCCTGGATCCGGAACGGTTCTTTCCCCTGCTCGACCGTCTGGGGATTGCCTATCCCCCCATCCGCCGGACTCCTCCGGGGGAACCGGGGTGGCTGCTCAAGCGCGGCGGCTGCGGGGGGATGGGGGTGCGGTGGTGGTGCGGCGGTGACTGGGACGGGGAAGGGTATTTCCAGAAGTGGGTGCCGGGGGGTGCCTTCACACTGGCGTTTCTCGCCGACGGAACCGGCCTGTCGTGGCACGGCTTTAACACGCTCTGTCACACGTCCTATAATGCGCATCTGCCGTTCGTGTTCGCCGGGGCGATCAACCGAGCCCGGTTGCCGCGTCGGGTGGCGGACCGGGCCGTGGCCGCGGCCCGGCGTTTGGTTCGGGCGCTCCGATTGTGCGGGTTTCACGGTCTCGATTTCGTGATCGCCGACGGTGAAGCGCTCGTATTGGAGCTCAATCCCCGCCCCGGGGCGACGTTGGCCTTGTGGGACTCGGCGTGGCGCGAAGGTGGTGTCGGGGCGCACATCCGGGCCTGCCGGGGCGGGTGTCCGCCGCCGGCGCGTCGGGTGGCGGTCAGGGGGATGCGGATCGTGTACGCCCCCGGCGACGGCAGAGTGGCCCGTTCGTGGCGCTGGCCGCCCTGGTGCGCCGACATTCCCGCACCGGGTGCCGTCGTCGCCCGGGGCGATCCCTTGTGCACCGTCTATGCCGCCGGCACTACGGTGGCGCAGGTCGAGGATCGGCTGATGCGGCGGGTTCGCCGGCTCGAACGGCGGTTTCTGGATCAATGCAATATCGAGGTGGAAGCGGAATGACAGAACGGATTGGCGTCAGTGTGAATTTCAGTACCCAGCCGCTGGTGGACTCCCTAATCCGGGACGCCGCCCTGTTGCGGCTCGGGGTGAAGCGGCTCGACAACGGCGTGACCGTGGTGGACGCCGGCATCGACACGATCGGCGGTCTGGAGGCCGGTCGGCGGATCGCGGAGATCTGCATGGGGGGCATGGGAACGGTGACCCTGGCCCACAGCGCCCTGACCCCGGCGTGGCCGTTGCGGGTGCACGTCCACGCCAGCGATCCGGTGCTTTCCTGTCTCGGCAGTCAGTATGCCGGTTGGAGCCTGTCCCACGGCAAGGGCAAGGAAGCTTTCTATGCCCTGGGGTCGGGGCCGGCGCGCTCCTTGAGCCTGAAAGAACCCCTGTTCAAGGAGTTGGCTTATCAGGACAAGGCCGACGCCACCGTCATCGTCATGGAGGTGGACCGGTTCCCGCCGCTGGCGTTGCTGGACGAGATCGCGGCCGATTGCGGGGTCGAGACGGAGAAACTCACCGTGATCGTGACCCCCACATCCAGCCTGGCCGGCGGGTTGCAGGTGGTGGCGCGGGTGCTGGAGGTCGCCATGCACAAGGCCCACGAACTGGGATTTCCCTTGGATAACATCATCGACGGTTCCGGCAGCGCGCCGGTGCCGCCGCCGGCGCCCGATTTCATCACCGCCATGGGGCGGACCAACGACGCCATTCTCTTCGCCGGTCAGGTCCATTTGTTCGTCCGGGGTAGCGCGGAGGCGGCGGAGAAACTGGCCCACGATCTCCCCAGCTCCACCTCGCGGGACTACGGCAAGCCGTTCGCCCAGGTATTCAAGGAATACGAATACGACTTCTTCAAGGTCGATCCCATGTTGTTCAGTCCGGCCAGCGTGATGGTCACGGCCGTCGAATCCGGCCGGACTTTCCGGGCCGGAAAGCTCGACGCGGAACTCCTGGCCCGTTCCTTCGGTGGATGAAGGGGCGGATCGCCGTCATCAGCGACGAACCGGGCTGGCATGGCGCCCGACTGAAAGCCAGTCTGACCCGGCGGGGGTGGGCGGTCGCCTTCGTCTCCCTGTCCCGCGGTCAGCTACAGACCCTGCCGGATCGTCCGCCGGCGCTGCTGCCCGGCTTCGGCGAACGGCCGCCCGCCGGGGTGTTCGTGCGGGGCATCAGCGGCGGCAGTCTGGAACAGCTGATCCTCCGCCTCGACCTGCTGCACGTCTACGAACATCTAGGGATCGTGGTGTACAACCCGCCGCGGCCGATCGAGCTGAGCGTGGACAAGGGGATGGCCAGCGTGTTGCTGGCCCGCGCCGGCCTCCCCACGCCGCCCACCTGGGTCACCGCCGACAGGGAGGAGGCCTGCGCCATCGCTCGCCGGGAGCTGTCCCGGGGAAAGTGGCTGGTTTCCAAGCCTCTGTTCGGTTCCCAGGGTGAGGGGGTGCAGTTGCACACCTCGCCGGATTCGGTGGCGTCCCTGTGCCCGGCCGGCGGAGTGTATTACCTACAGCACTACGTGGGCACGAACCCGGCGCGGGATTTCCGCCTGTTCGTCGTCGGTGGCCGGGTGGCGGCGGCCATGTGCCGTCATGGGGCGGACTGGCGCACCAATGTGGCTCAGGGCGGGCGGTGCCATCCCGTTTCCCCCTCCCGGGAGATGATTCGTCTGTCGGAAGAATCGGCACGGGTGTTGCATCTGAATTATGCCGGCGTGGACCTGATCCGGGACGAGACTGGCCGCCTCTGGGTGATCGAAGTGAACGGAATCCCGGCATGGAAGGGATTGCAGAGCGTGTGTGACCTTGACATTACCGAATTGCTGGTGGACGACTTCCTGGCAAGGTTGGCCTCATGATTCCCGTTGGGGATCTGCAGCGTTGTTATCTGGATGCCTGCCGCCTGGACGTCGAGGCGTTCAAGCCGGGAAACGTCAGCGTCCATGCCCCCGGCCACGGCATGACCGCGGCGGATTTTCTCCGCAGCGCTGAGGTCAGCGCGCCGTGGCTGTGCCGGGAGGATCTCGGTCTGGGGGAGCGGATCTACCGCGCCGCCGCCGCCAGTTTCGAGGCGGTGGGGTGTAACACCAATCTGGGCATCCTGCTGCTTTCGGTGCCCTTGCTCATGGCGGCCCGGGATGATTCGGCGCCTTCGTTGCGGGAGCGGTTGCGCCGGGTTCTCGAGGCGACGACCCGGGAGGACGCCGACTGGGTGTATCGGGCGATCCGTCTGGTGCGTCCCGGTGGGTTGGGGCAGGTGAGCCGCGAGGACGTCCGTCATCCGCCGACGGTTACCTTGCGGGAGGCGATGTCGTTGGCGAAAAACCACGATCGCGTTGCTTTTAACTATACTTTTAGCTTCAAGGATGTTTATGAACTGGGAATTCCCGGGTATCATAATGGGGTTTATCGATGGGGAAACCGGTGTTGGGCCGCTGTCCTGGTGTTCGTGACCTTTTTGCGACAGATTCCCGACACCCATGTGGAACGCAAATTCGGTAAACGCTACACAGGGATGATTCAGGCGGAGATGGCGCAGCTGGAGCGGCGTTTGCTCGACAGCGACACTCCGGATGCGCTGGTGCCGGAAATCCGGAGGATCGATGCGCGCTTCAAGGAGGCGGGCATCAATCCGGGCACGACGGCCGATCTGACGGTCGCGACCCTGCTGGCCGCGGCCTTGGAGGAACGGCTCTCCCAGGAAGGATCGGGGATGACGACAGTGGCGGGTTCCCGGTACCCGGTCACTGATTAGGGAGGCACGAGATGTCGTTGATTCAGAAAATTCTGGCGTTATTTTCATCAACCCAAGAAGAGGAAAAAGTAAGGATGGCAAAAATCGACAAGCTGCTGATCGGTGAGTCCCTGAAGGGTGACGGCAATGAGGTCGCTCACATCGATCTGATCATCGGTCCCCGGGGAAGCGCGGCGGAAACCGCCTTCGCCAATTGCCTGACCAACAACAAGTCCGGTCACAGCGCGTTGTTGGCGGTGGTGGCTCCCAATCTGATGTGCAAGCCGGCCACGGTCATGTTCAACAAGGTGACCATCAAGAACGGCAAGCAGGCCACCCAGATGTTCGGGCCCGCCCAGCGCGGCGTCGCCATGGCAGTGACCGAGTGTGTCGAGGACGGCACCATTCCCATGGACGAGGCGGACGACGTCTTCATCTGCGTCGGGGTTTTCATCCACTGGTTGGCCGAAGACGACGCCAAGATCCAGGATTTCAACTACGAAGCCACCAAGGAAGCCATCAAGCGGGCGGTGGCCGGTGAGCCGAAGCCGGCGGAAGTGGTGGAGCAGGCAAGACGGGTGCATCATCCCTTCGCCGCCCACGACTGATTCGGTCTGGATTCGGGTTTCAGGAGCCGCCTTCAGGGATGGAGGTGGCTCTTTCGTTTGACAGGGGCAGGGTTCCCTGATGCAGGGCGGTGGCGACCAGGGCCCGGCGGACGTTCAGCCCTTCGAGTTCGATGAGATCTGCCTGGCTGCGGATGCCGCCGGCGGCGATCCAGTCGATGGTGGGAAATCGTCGGCTCAGACGGTGTAACCGCTCCCGGTCCGGTCCGGTGGACTCTCCAACCCGGTCCAGGGACATGATGATGACCTGTCTTGGCCACAGATGGGGGCAATGGAGCAGATCCTCGGGGCCGAGGAAGGTTTCCCTACCGAAGTCCAGCGAAAGGATCCAGGGTGGTGCCAGGCGCGGCAAATGCCGGCGCCAGTCCCGGGGTAGGGATTCGCTGCCGATCACCGGCACCACGCCCGCCGTGGCCGGATGAGGGGGCCAGCCGCGATCGATCCACAGGGTGAGAGCAGGGAAGCGTCGTCGGATGCGCTCGATAATTATACCGTTATCTCCTTGATCGAGAATCGCATCCAGATCGGCCAAATACAGCGTTTCGAAAGAATAGCGCGCCAGGAACGATTCGATTACCGCCAGCGGGTCGCTGAAGGGGCAGAGGGGAGTGCGCAGCGGCCGGTATTCCTCCCGGCGACCGCCTCGGGCGAGTACCGCCTGCCCCTGCATGAGATCGATGACCGGGATCAGTTCCATGAGGATTCTCCTGTTCGAATATATTACCGGCGGTGGTCTGAGGGGCAAAGCGTTGCCGCCGGTTCTCAAGGCGGAAGGGGAGCGGATGGCGGCCGCTCTGCTGCGGGATTTGACCGGCGAGGCGGTGGTGGTGTTGCGCGACGCCCGCCTGGGCGGGATCGAGGGACTGGATCGCTGGCGGCATCGAATGATCGTCGTGGACGGTGAGGATGTCTGGCCTCGGGCGCTCCGGGAAGTGGATGCGGTATGGCCGATCGCGCCGGAAAGCGCCGGGGTCCTGGCACGCTACAGCACCCAGGTGTTGCAGGCCGGCAAGGTTCTCCTCGGGGCCTCTCCTGAGGCGGTCGCGGCGTGCGGCGACAAGCTTCACACCGTCGCTGCGCTGGATGCGGCAGGGGTTTCGTGCGTTCCGAGTTGGCCCCGAGCCGAGTTTCGCCACCAGGTTCCGCCTCCGTGGGTCGTCAAGCCGGTGGACGGCGTCGGCTGCGACGGCGTGACCACGGTGAACGCGGTGGCGTGTTTGCCCGAAGGAGGGGACTGGATCGTTCAGCCTTACGTCGCTGGCGAACCGTTGAGCCTGAGTGCGGTGTTCGACCGGGGCGAGGCGGTCTGCGTCAGCGTCAACCGGCAGCGAATCGTGGCGGCGGATGGCGGTCTTCGTCTTTTGGGCTGCGAGGTCAACGTGGCGGAGCCCGACGAACGGTGGCAACGACTCTGCCGCCGGATCGCCGCCGCCTTTCCCGGTTTGTGGGGCTATGTCGGTATCGATCTGATCCAGACGCGCCGAGGCCCCCTGGTCGTGGAGATCAATCCCCGTCTGACCTTGTCCTATGCCGGCCTGAGGTCGGCGCTGGGTGAAAGTTTGGCGGCCTGGATCGTCGCCATGGCCTCGGAAGATCGAACCCTGGGCGCGCTTTGGACCTGGCGGCGCCGGATCGGCCGGGGAAAGACCGTCTGGGTGGCGGCATGAGTCTGCGGGTCGGTTGGGATCTCGGCGGTGCCCATGTCAAGGCGGCGCTTTGCCGGGGGGGGGCGATCGAGAAAGTCTGGCAGTTGCCCTGTCCCCTGTGGCAGGGACTGGAGTGGCTCGACCGGGCGGTGGCGACGGTCGTGGAGTCGCTGCCCACCTGTTGTGACCACGGCGTCACCCTGACCGGGGAGATGGCGGACATTTTCCCCAATCGGGAGGCCGGCGTGCGCGCTCTGTTGGCCCGTTTTTCCGCCCGGGTGCCGGGAGACGTCCATGTGTTTGCCGATTCGGGATTTATACCGTTATCTAACTTGATCAACTCCATCAGTCACCAACCAATCGCCTCCCAGAACTGGCGGTTGCCTCCCCTGTGGCTATCCCACCATCTCGACGACGCCATCTATCTCGACATCGGCAGCACCACCACCGACATCGCGGTGATCGCCGGTGGACGCCTGAGGAATCAAGGCAGAGACGATCACGAACGCCTCCGTAGTGGAGAGCTGTTGTATTTCGGAGTGGTGAGGACATCGCTGATGGCCCTGACCCAAGAGGTGCCGTTCCAGGGTCACAGGGTGCCCCTGATGGCGGAGCATTTCGCCACCACAGCCGACGTGTACCGAATCCTCGGCCATCTATCCCCGGACAAGGATCAGGTCGAGACGGCGGATGGGGCGGACAAGAGCGTCGAGTCCAGCATGCGGCGCCTGGCCCGCATGATCGGCCGGGATTTCGAGGACGCTTCGCCGTCGGTCTGGCGCCATTTGGCCCGCTCGTTTCACGAAATCCTGCTTCAGCGCCTGACCCTGGCCTGCCTGCGGCATTGCCACAGGGCGACATGTCTGGTCGGTGCCGGAGTGGGAAGGTTTTTGCTTCCCGAGGTGGCGCGCCGTCTGGATCTGACCTGGCGCGATTTCAGCGATTTCGTCACGGGATCTCCCGGTGGCGGTTTCAACGCCGCCGACTGTGCCCCGGCGGCCGCCCTGGCGTTGATGCTGGACCGGTATCTCAGGGATGATAAGATGAATTCGAATCAATCAGGTCGTTGATCGTCGCATGCGCATCCATGAGCTCCCTTACCGGGAGAACACCAGTCTGATATTTTCCCACTGGGCCCAACGTCCCTGGGCCGTGTTTCTCGACAGCGGTGCCCCCTTCGACCGCCAAGGACGTTTCGACATCTTCACCGCCGATCCCCGGATGACCTTGGTCACCCGGGGGCAGCGGACCGAGGTCCGCGACCGCCACGGCATTCGGCTGGTTCCCGACGATCCCTTCCAATTGCTCCGCCAGGCCCTCGGCGAGGTGACGGAAAATCCTTCCGAGCTGCCCTTCTGCGGCGGGGCGATCGGTTACTTCGGTTACGATCTGGCGTGGCGCCTCGAGCGTCTGCCGCGCACGGCCCGGGATTGCGACCGCCTGCCGGACATGGCGGTGGGGATCTACGACTGGGCGGTGGTGGTGGATCACCAGCGGCGCCAGAGTTTCCTGGTCGCTCGGGATCCGGACCTGGTGCAGCGGTTGTGGCCCCAGGTTCACCAGGCCCTGGCCCGGCCGCCCAGACCGGTTCCGACCTTCCGGTTGCGGACGCCGGTGGTCTCCCACCTGAGCCGTCGCGACTATATGGAGGCGTTCGAGCGCATCCAGCGTTACATTCGCGAAGGCGACTGTTACCAGGTCAATTTCGCCCAGCGCTTTTCCGCCATGACCTGCGGTGATCCCTGGGCGGTCTATCTGGAGCTGCGCGAGATCAATCCGGCGCCTTTCGGCGCTTTTCTGCGTCTGCCCCAGGTGACCGTACTCAGCTCCTCGCCGGAGCGATTCCTCTGGGTGCGGGACGGTCGGGTGGAGACCAAGCCGATCAAGGGCACCCGTCCCCGTTGCGCCCATCCGGAGGCGGATCTGTTCCAGATCCAGGCCCTGTCCGAAAGCCCCAAGGATCGGGCGGAGAATCTGATGATCGTGGATTTGCTGCGCAACGACCTGAGCAAGACGTGCCGTCTGGGTTCGGTCAGGGTGCCTTCCCTGTTCCAGGTGGAAAGTTTCGCCACGGTGCACCATCTGGTGAGCACGGTCACCGGTCGGTTGGCACCGGGCCGTCATGCTTTGGATCTGTTGCGCCATTGTTTCCCCGGCGGTTCCATCACCGGGGCGCCGAAGATCCGGGCGATGGAAATCATCGAGGAACTGGAGGGCATCCGCCGCGGCATCTACTGCGGCGCGATCGGCTACATCGGTTATGACGGCGCGATGGACACCAACATCGTGATCCGCACCCTGGTCCACGCCCGTGATCGGATCCATTTCTGGGCCGGGGGCGGGATCGTCGCCGATTCCAGGGCCTTGCAGGAATATCAGGAAAGCTACGACAAAGCGGCGGCACTCATCCGGGTGCTGAACCGCTTCGAGGACGCCGCCGGTCATGTGGGTGGTTAAACTGGGCGGCAGTCTCGGCCGGGATCCCCGCCTGAAGTCCTGGCTGAGATTCCTGGCCTGTCCGGGCTGGCGCAAGGTGGTGGTGCCCGGGGGTGGGGCGTTTGCCGACCAGGTACGGGAAAGCCAGTCTTACTGGCATTTCAACGATCGGACCGCCCACCGCATGGCGCTTCTAGCCATGCAGCAGTACGGCTGGCTGCTGGCGGGGATCGAGCCGGCGCTGATTCCGGTGACCGGGGCTGCGGCCGTCCGATCCCGCTTCCGATACCGCAGGCCGGTCTTGTGGTTGCCGGATTTCGACGAACTGGAGCGGGCTCGGATCCCCGACAGCTGGTCCGTGACCTCGGACAGTCTGGCGGCCTGGCTGGCGCGTCGTCTGAACGCCGAGGGGGTCGTCCTGGTCAAGGCCGCCCCCATCGTCACTCAACGCATCGACCGGTTACAGCGCCGGGGTATCGTCGATGCGGCGTTTCGTCGTTGGTTGGGCGACGAAAGGCGTTGCCGCGTCTTCTCCGTCGCCGATCTCTACCGGTTCAAGGACTGGATTCGGCGCTCGATCTAGGCCAGGCCGTGTTCCCGCAGGGCCCGCATCACCGTCTCGCCGATATGGGCCGGGTTGCGGGCCACGTACAGTCCCAGTTGCTCCATGAGATCCATCTTGGCCTTGGCGGTGTCCTCCTCGCCGGCGATGATGGCCCCGGCATGACCCATCCGCCGGCCGGGCGGGGCCGAAAGGCCGGCGACGAAGCCGACGATGGGTTTGCGCATGTTCTCCTTGGCCCAGCGGGCCGCCGCCACTTCCTGGGGGCCGCCGATCTCGCCGATCATGACCACGGCGTCGGTGTCGGGGTCGGCCTCGAAGGCTTTGAGTACGGTGACGAAATCGGTGCCGTTGACCGGGTCGCCGCCGATTCCCACCGAGGTGGACTGACCCAACCCCAGGGCGGTCATCTGTTCCACCGCCTCGTAGTTGAGGGTGCCGGAGCGGGATACCACTCCGATGCGCCCCGGTTTGTAGATGTGGGCCGGCATGATGCCCACCTTGCATTGGCCGGGCGTGATAATGCCGGGGGTGTTGGGGCCGATGACCAGGGTGTCGCGGCCGGCCCGGTAACGCTGGACCCGAACCATGTCCTGGACCGGAATGCCGTCGGCGATCACCACCGCCACCTTGATGCCGGCGTCGATGGCCTCCATGATGGCATCGGCGGCGAAGGCCGGCGGCACGAAGATGGCGGAGACGTCGGCGCCGGTGGCTTCGACCGCCTCGGCGACGGTGTCGAAGACCGGGCGTCCCAGATGGGTGGTGCCGCCCTTGCCCGGGGTGACGCCGCCGACCACGTTGGTGCCGGTCTTGATCGCCTCTTCGGCGTGGAAGGTGGCGTGCTGGCCGGTGAAACCCTGGAAGATGACCTTGGAATCCTGGTTGACGAAGATGCTCATGCGCTTTCCCCCTTGATGGTGGCCACGGCCTTGGCGGCGGCGTCGTCCAGATTGGCAGCCTGGACGAAGGGGAGGCCGGAGTCCTCGAGGATTTTGCGTCCCTGTTCCACGTTGGTGCCGGCCAGGCGCACCACCATCGGCAGTTCGATGTTCAAGGTTCGATAGGCTTGGATCAGACCGGTGGCGATCCAGTCGCAGCGGTTGATTCCGGCGAAGATGTTCACCAGAAGGGCCTTGACATTGGGATCTTCCATGACGATGCGACAGGCGTTGGTGACTTTCTCCGGCGAAGCGCCGCCGCCGACGTCGAGGAAATTGGCCGGCCGGCCGCCGTGGAGGGTGATGGCGTCCATGGTGGCCATCGCCAGGCCGGCGCCGTTGACGATACAACCGATGTCGCCGTCGAGGGCGATGTAGTTGAGTCCGTGACCGGAGGCTTCCACTTCCTTGGGATCCTCCTCGTCCAGGTCCCGCAGCTCGTTGATGTCCGGATGGCGGTAGAGAGCGTTGGTGTCGAAGTTGAACTTGGCGTCGAGGCAGATCAGCTTGCCCCCGTCCACCTGGGCCAACGGGTTGATCTCCGCCTGGAGGGCGTCCTTGTCGCGGAAGCAGCGGTAGATCCGTTTCATGATCCGTACCAGCTGGGTCATGCGCTCCTTGTCGCGCAATCCCATGGCGGCGGCGACCTTGCGACACTGAAAGTCGGCCAGCCCGATGGCCGGATCGATGGTTTCCCGGATGATCTTGTCCGGATTGTGTTTGGCGACTTCCTCGATTTCCACGCCGCCTTCGCTGGAGGCGACGATGGTGATGCGCTGCGTGGCGCGGTCGATGACGAAACCGAGGTAATATTCGGCGACGATCGTGCTGGCTTCCTCCACCAGTACCCGTTTGACCACCCGGCCTTTGGGCCCGGTCTGATGGGTCACCAGGGTCATGCCGATCATTTCGTCGGCGATGCGGCGGACTTCCTCGAGGGAGTCGGCCACCTTGACGCCGCCGGCCTTGCCCCGGCCGCCGGCATGGATCTGGGCCTTGATCACCCAGCGTTCCCCGCCGATCTGTTCGGCGATGGAGTAGGCCTGGCCGTCGGAAAAGGCGACGTTGCCGGCCGGCACCGGAACCTGATAAGAACGCAAGAGTTCTTTGGCTTGATATTCGTGGATGTTCACCTCAGCCTGTCTCCTTGAAGTTTCAGCTGGATTGGCGGTCTCGAATTTGTTCCACCTTGGCGATCAGATTTTCCGCCATACGGATCGAAGCGGCGTCGATCAATCTGCCGTCGAGGGAGACCGCACCTTTGCCCTCCCGGGCGGCTTCTTCCATCGCCGCCAGGATGCGCCGGGCCCGTTCCACCTCCTGTTCCGACGGCGTGAAGACTCGATTGGCCAGTTCGATCTGGGACGGATGGATGGCCCATTTGCCTTCGCAACCCAGGGCGGCGGCACGGCGAGCGGCGGCCAGGTACCCCTCCGGGTCGCCGATGTTCCCGAAGGGACCGTCGATGGGACGAAGGCCGTTGGCGCGGCAGGCCACCACCAGGCGGGAGAGGGGATAATGCCACTGGTCGCCCCAATGCAGCGCCCGGTGGCCGTCTTCCAACGGATCGGTGAGCACGGCGTAGTCGGGATTGGCGCCGCCGATGTGGGTGGTGCGGGCCTGGACCGAAGCGGCGTAGTCGGCGACTCCGAACACCATGGCTTCCAGGCGGTCCGGGCAGGCCCGGGCGATTTCCCGGATGTTGTCCATACCCGCCGCGGTTTCGATGAGGATGTGAAGATTGATGGGTTTCAGACCTTTGGCGGCCTCGATCTGGCTCAGCAACGTGGCGACGAAATGGATGTCTTCCGGGCCGTTGACCTTGGGGATCAGAATGGTGTCGATCCGATCCCCTGCCTGTTCCACCACCTCCACCACGTCCCGGTAGCAGTAGGGCGTGTCCAGTCCGTTGATCCGGACCGATACCGAGCAGCGGGACCAGTCGTAACGCTTGAGGGCGTCGATGACGTTGCGCCTGGCCTGCTCCTTGTCGTCCGGGGCCACGGCGTCCTCCAGATCCAGAAATACCACGTCGGCGCCGCTGTGGGGCGCCTTTTCCAGCATTCGCGGGTTGCTGCCGGGAACGGCGAGCTCGCTTCGGTGAAGGCGGTTTTTGATGGCCATGTTCAATCCAGTAGGTTGTCGAAGAACTGGTCGCTACAATGAGCCCGAGCCGGGGTGTAGGCGTTCCAAAGCCGGCCATTATACGACGTTCGCGATCCAATTTGGACCCGCCCGTGGTTGGGTTCGCCACTTATCCCTTCTTTTGGAAGGGCTGGAAACCCGAATCGATCGGGGGCAGCGACCGAATCCGGGATTTCACGATGACACCGGTCATCGGGTAGAATAATCAAGTTTTATCAACCGAGATTTGGGGGATCCATGGCAATCGAAAGAACCCTTTCCATCATCAAACCGGATGCGGTACAGAAAAACGTCATCGGCGAAATCATCAGCCGTTTCGAAAAGGCCGGGCTGGCCGTCGCTGCCTTGAAAATGCTCCACCTGAGCCGGGAACAGGCGGAAGGGTTTTACGCCGTTCACAAGGACAAACCTTTCTTCGGCGAGCTGGTCGAATACATGATTTCCGGTCCGGTCGTCGTCCAGGTCCTGGAGGGCGAGGACGCCATCGCCAAAAACCGGGAGCTGATGGGGGCCACCGATCCCAGGCAGGCGGCTCCGGGGACGATTCGGGCCGATTTCGGCACCAGTATCGAAGCCAACGCCGTCCATGGTTCCGACGGGCCGGAGACGGCGGCCTGGGAAATTGCCTATTTCTTCAAGGAAAATGAAATCTTCCCCCGTATCGGCTGAGACTCAAGCGCCCGTCGACCTGCTGGGCCTGAACCGGCCGGAGCTGGAGGCTTATTTCGCCCGTCTGGGGGAAAAACCGTTTCGGGCCCGTCAAGTGCTCAAGTGGGTCCACGCCCGGGGCGTTCTCGACTTCCAGGCCATGACCGACCTCGGCAAATCCCTGCGTGCCCGCCTGGAACGGGAGGCGATTCTGGCGCCTCCCCGGGTGGTGCGGGCCCAGGAATCGCGCGACGGCACCCGCAAGTGGCTGATGGAACTGGCCGACGGCAACCGGATCGAGACGGTCTTCATCCCGGAAGAGCGGCGCGGCACCCTGTGCGTTTCCTCCCAGGTGGGCTGCGCCCTCAACTGCGCCTTTTGCGCCACGGCGCGGCAGGGATTCAGCCGCAATCTGTCCGCCGCCGAGATCGTCGGTCAAGTCTGGCAGGCCCACCGCCTTCTGCCCGAAGGCAGGATCACCAACGTGGTGCTGATGGGCATGGGGGAGCCGTTGCTCAATTTCGACGCGGTGGTGGCCGCCACCGACCTGATGATGGACGATCTGGGCTACGGCCTGGCCAAGCGCCGGGTGACGGTGTCGACCGCCGGCCTAGTGCCGGCGATCGAGAAGCTGTCCCAGGTGTCCGACGTCAGCCTGGCGGTTTCCTTACACGCCACTACTGACCGGCTGCGTGACGAACTGGTGCCGATCAATCGCAAGTACCCTCTGTCCCGGTTGCTGGAAGCCTGTCACCGCTTCATTCACTCGCCGCGTCAGCAGGGACGCAAGATCACGTGGGAATACGTCATGCTCGACGGCGTCAACGACTCGATCGCCGACGCCCGCCGTCTGATCAAGTTGCTGAGCCGGATTCCCTCCAAGATCAACCTGATTCCCTTCAATCCCTTTCCGGGCGCCCCGTACCGGCGTTCGGAACCTGATGCCATCGCCCGCTTCCAGGAGGTGCTTCAGGATGCCGGTTATCTGACCACCGTGCGCCGGACCCGGGGGGACGACATCGATGCCGCCTGCGGGCAGCTGGTCGGCAGGGTGCAGGCCCGGTCGAGACCGAAGCCGCGTATCCGGGTGGAGGCGGTCGGATGAGATTGCAGGTGTGGATCGCGACGGGGGTGTTGTTGCTTTCCGGCTGCCGCAGCGTTCCGCCGGCCTCCCATGAGGCCGTGGACAGGGAGGAGCTGGCGCAGATCTATGCCACCAAGGGAAGCGCCTATCTGGTGCGGGGCAATGTGAAGGCGGCCATGGCCGACCTGCAGAAAGCCTTGAAACTAGATCCGGACAACGCCGTGGCCCATGCCACCCTCGCCCTGCTCTACGAGGATCTGGACATGCCGGAAAAGGCCGCCGCCCATTACGAGGCGGCGCTGCGGGCGGCCCCGGAAGATCCCGGAATCCTCAACAACTACGGCCGCTTCCTGTGCAAACAGGGGCGCTACGAGGAGGGGTTGAAACATCTCGGGCGGGCGGGGTCCAACAAGCTGTACGACAAGCGCTGGATCGCCCTGGTGAACGCCGGTGAATGCGCCCGGCGCTGCGGGCGGCCGCAGGCGGCGGAAACCTGGCTGCGCCAGGCCCTGAGATTGAATCCCGAGGACCCCCGGGCGCTGGCGGCCATGGCCCGGTTGATGGCGGAGCAGGGGAAGTGGCTGTCCGCCCGGGCCTTTTTGCAGCGTTACGAAGCCGCAACCCAACGACCATCGCGGGAAATGCTCGAGCTGGGTCGTCGCATCGAGACCGCCCTGGGGGATGCGGCCGCGGCTCGGGTTTATCGGGACAAGCTTCGACGCCTGTCTCCGAGCGTTCATCCATCGGCCGACTGAGGATCCATGAGTAGCAAACTTCAAGCCGTGCGGGGCATGCACGATGTTCTTCCGGATCAGACCCCGCTGTGGCGCAACGTCGAACGGATTTTGACCTCCGAGTTGGAAGGCAGCGGTTTCAGCGAGATCCGCTTGCCGATCGTGGAAAAGACGGAATTGTTCCGCCGCTCCATCGGCGAGGTGACCGACATCGTCGAGAAGGAAATGTACACCTTCCAGGACAAGAGCGGTGAATCGCTGACCCTGCGTCCGGAGGGAACCGCCGGCTGCGTGCGGGCCTGCATCGAGCACGGGCTGCTGCGGACCGGCCAGTTGCGTCTGTGGTATCTGGGCCCGATGTTCCGCCACGAACGCCCCCAGAAGGGGCGTTACCGCCAGTTCCACCAGTTGGGGGTGGAAGCCTACGGCATGCCGGGACCGGACATCGATGCCGAATTGATCCTCCTCAATCGGCGTTGGTGGCGCCGGCTGGGCGTCGAGGACGCACTCGAACTCCAGATCAACTCCCTGGGTACCCTGGAGGAAAGGCGCGCCTATCGGGACGATCTGGTGGCGTACTTCACCACCTATCAGGATCTCCTCGATCCGGACAGCCAACGGCGGCTCCATACCAACCCCTTGAGAATCCTCGACAGCAAGAATCCGGAAATGCAGGGGTTGATCGAGGGGGCGCCGAAACTGCTCGATTACCTGGGCGAGTCCTCCCGGGCCCATTTCCGCCGCTTCACCGACCTGCTCGAAGCCGCCGGCGTGCCATATCGGATCAACCCCCGGTTGGTGCGCGGGCTCGACTATTATTGTCTCACGGTGTTCGAATGGGTCACCGAGTCCCTGGGAGCCCAGGGTACCGTTTGCGCCGGGGGACGTTACGACACGCTGGTGGCGCAGCTGGGGGGGAAGGCGACGCCGGCGATCGGTTTCGCCCTGGGGATGGAGCGCCTGATCGCCCTGCTGGAAGGTTCGCCGCTGGCCCGCCGCGAACCGCTTCATTTCTACCTGATTCGCGTGGGAGCGGAAGCGGAGCGGGCCGGATTGCAAGTGGCAGAACGCCTGCGGGAGCGCTTCCCCGATCTCCGGCTGCAGCTCCATTGCGGCGGCGGCAGTTTCAAGAGCCAGTTCAAGAAGGCCGACAAGAGCGGCGCTCTATACGCTCTCATCATCGGTGACGAAGAAGCCGCCCGCGGCCAGGTGTCGGTGAAACCGCTGCGCCGGCCGGGGGAACAGCGAACCCTCGACTGGGACGAATTGCTCGGTTTCGTGCAATCGCAACGAATTCTGCAAGAGGAATAAGATGGCGACACATATCCACGAGGAAGAACAAGTCGAAGCCCTGAAACGGTGGTGGAAGGAAAACGGCACGGCCATCGTCGCCGGCGTCGTTCTCGGTCTGGCCGGGATATTCGGCTGGAACGCCTGGCAGAACCATCGACAGGTCCAGGCCGAACAAGCCTCGGCGCTGTACGATCAGTTGCTCGACGCGATGGATCGCCGCCAGTATTCCCTGGCGGAAGGTCTCGTCCAACGTCTCACGACCGAGTTCGGCTCGACCGCCTACGCCGATTTCGCCCGCCTGCTGGCGGCCAAAGCCGCCGTGGAGCGCCAGGACCTGGAGAACGCCAAGAAGTATCTGGGACAAGTGCTGACCCGTTCCCGCGATGGTGATTTTCGCCATCTCGCCCGTCTGCGCCTGGCCCGCGTCCATCTGGCTGGCGGCCATCCCGAGGATGGCCTGAAGGTGCTGACCGCTCCGGATGTCGGTGATCCCGGCGGCTTCGGCGGCCAGTACGAGGAGATCAAGGGGGATCTGTACGTGGCTCTGGGACGCTTGGAGCAGGCGTCGGCGGCCTACCGAAAAGCCATCGAGCTGGGACGCGATCACGGTTACCTGAGGATGAAGCTGAACGATCTGGGACTGGAATCGTCTTGATGTCGGACGCACGGATCGCCATGCTGGCGGCAATCGCTTTCCTCCTGGGCGGCTGCCAATCCATGGGGGCCGGTTTCAGCAACCTGGTTTCCGGTACCATCGACCTGGTGACCGGCGGCGGTAGCGAGGTGGAACCGCCCCGGGAGCTGGAAGCGATCACGGCGGAAGTCGCGATCGACGTCCTCTGGAAAGAGGACACCGGCGCCGGTGACGGCGGCCAGTGGTTGGCCTTGACGCCGGCCGTCGGTGATGAGACCGTGTTCACCGCCGATCACCGCGGCCGGGTGACGGCGCTGAAACTGGCCGACGGTCGCGTGCGCTTCGAAGCCGATACCGGTTTGCCCGTTTCCGCCGGTCCGGGAGTCGGGGGGGAACATCTGCTGCTTGGAACCAGCGAGGGGCAGGTGGTGGCCCTGTCCCGGGAGACCGGCGAGCAGCGCTGGCGTGCGGCGGTTTCCAGTGAGGTCCTGGCCCCGCCGGTGGTGGCGGAGGGGGTGGTGGTGGTCCATGCCGCCGACGATGCCGTGTTCGCCCTGGCGGAAGATTCCGGCAAACCGCTGTGGAGCTACGGCAAGTCGATCAGCCGCCTGACCCTGCGCGGGGTGGCGCCGCCGAAAATCGTCGATACGGCGGTCCTGATCGGTTTCGCCGATGGCCGCATGGCGGCGCTCCGTCTCAAGGACGGCAAGCTCTTTTGGGAACGCCATCTGGCCGTTCCCCGGGGGGTGTCGGAGCTGGAGCGGATCGTCGACATCGATGCGTCGCCGGCGGTGCACGAGGGTATGCTTTACGTCACCGCCTATTACGGCGGCGTCATCGCCGCCTCCCTGGTGGACGGGGAAGTGATCTGGCGCAATACCGACATCGTCGCCAACACCATGCCGGCGGTTTCCTGGCGCTATGTCTTCGTCACCGACACCGCAGGGGACGTCTGGGGGCTGGACGGCGCCACCGGACGGGCCTACTGGAAACAGGACGCCCTGCACCGCCGCCGGGTGACGGCACCGGTGATCTTCGGCGACTATCTCGCCGTCGGTGACTACAAGGGCTATGTCCATTTGCTGGCCCAGGAAGACGGTCGCCAGGTGGGGCGTATCCGGGTATTCCGAAGCCCGATCCGCATCCCGCCGCTGGTGGTGGATGACTATTTGATCGTTTATGGCAGCGACGGCGATCTGGCCGTATTGAAAGTTGAACCGCGAAGTGACTGAAACCCTACCCGTCGTGGCTCTGGTGGGCCGGCCCAACGTCGGCAAGTCCACCCTGTTCAATTACCTGACCCGCTCCCGGGACGCCCTGGTGGCGGACTACCCCGGCTTGACCCGGGACCGCCAGTACGGCCGCTGCCGCCGCGGCGGGCGGGATTTCCTGGTAGTGGACACCGGCGGGATCGGTGCCGCCGACGAGGCCGTCGACCGGGCCGCCCTGAACCAGGTCGAGCAGGCGCTGGCGGAGGCGGACCTCGTCCTGTTTCTGGTGGATGCCCGGGAGGGGCTGACCGCCGCCGACGAAGAAATCGCCGATCATGTCCGGCGTCTGGACAAACCGGTGATCCTGGTGATCAACAAGATCGACGGCGAGGATCCCGCTCTGGCGGCGGCGGAATTTTCCGTTCTCGGATTCGGTGAGCCGGCGATGATAGCGGCCGCCCACGGCCGGGGGGTGGCCCGCCTGCTGGAGCGGATCGAGTCCTGTCTGCCGCCGGCCCAGGCAACCGAGGCGGCTGGGGAGGAGAATCCGGCCATCCGGGTGGCGGTCCTCGGTCGGCCCAACGTCGGCAAGTCCACTTTGATCAACCGCCTTCTGGGAGAGGAGCGGGTGGTGGTGGCCGATCATCCGGGGACCACTCGCGATGCCATCGAAGTTCCCTTCGAGCGCGACGGCCGGCGCTACGTTCTGGTGGATACCGCCGGCATCCGGCGTCGGGCCCGGGTGGAGGATGCGGTGGAGAAATTCAGCATCGTCAAGGCCCTGCAGGCCATGGAATCGGCCCATGTGGTCATTTTTCTGGTCGACGCCTCGGAAGGGGTGACCGACCAGGACGCCCGCCTGCTGGGCATGGTGCTGGAGGCGGGCAGGGCGCTGGTCATCGGTCTAAACAAGTGGGACGGCTTGACCGAGGATCAGAAGCGCAAAGTGAAGGCGCAGTTGGAGACCCAGTTGTATTTCGTCGATTTCGCCGACAAGCTGCCGATTTCCGCCCGCCACGGGACCGGAGTGGGGAATCTGTTCGACCGTATCGAGCCTTTGTACCGCCAGGCCCAGGCGGAGTTCACCACTTCACGGTTGACCCGTATCCTGCAGGAAGCGGTGACGGCCAACCCCCCGCCCCTGGTGCGGGGAAGGCGGATCCGGCTGAAGTTCGCCCACCAGGGGGGCAAGAATCCACCGCTGATCGTCATCCACGGCAATCAGACCGAACATCTTCTGGAAAGCTACCGGCGTTACCTCAGCCGGCTGTTCCGCGACCGGCTCGGTATTCGGGGCACACCGATCCGCCTGGAATTCCGCTCCAGTGAAAATCCCTTTGCCGGCCGGGTCAACCGGCTGACGAAGCGGCAGATCCGCAAACGCCAGCGTCTGCTGCGTCACGTCAAGAAGCGCCGCTGAATGAATTTATACCGTTATCTCTTTTCTGAAAAAATCAAACGACCCAACAAACCACCAACAGTAGAATCGACAGCTGACGGTTCCGCAATTTCCAGAAGCCGTTTTCCCCACTGATGAAGCTGATGCCAATCCGATTGCCATCGGTCCAATACCTGCTCGACATCCGCCTCGACCTGCTCGAAGGCTCGGTCGATACCCTGATGGATGCCATACCGGGCCGCTTTTTCCAGGGAAGGCTGCAACAGGCGATGCAGCAGATGAGGAACGAGCCACGCCAAGCCGATCAGCAGGAGGCTATGGACGGCGAAATCGATACCCAACCAATCATCGCCGCCCAGCATTCCCTCGTAGTAGCGGGCGACCACTTGCCAACCGACCCAGACGCTGGCGCCAAAGGGGAGCAGGTAGCGAAGCACCCCGGTCAACCACAGGAGGAACCGGCGCACACCGCGGCCGGGTCTGGCCAGGGCCGCAGCCACGCTGCGCCGAATCTGTTCCCGGAAAACCACCTCGATCCGATCACGATACCCATCGAGGTGACGCCGCAGAGGTTCGGTGGCCAGCCCCGCCTCTGCCGCTTCCACGACCAGACGATCGAGGGTGTCCTCCAGATGTTTTCGCACCCACAGGTCCCGGAGCAGGGGATGTTCCCCGTCACCGTCGTCCTCCAAGCGCCGAAGCCCTTTACCGGCTAGCTCCGCAGCCAGCGCTTTGACGGGCAAATCCAGGGTCGGCTCCAGGTCCTCGCGGGTGCGACGCCACGATCGGCGCCACAGTTGCTTGAGCTTTTCCCCCTGTTCCGGGCGGCCTAGACGTTCCAATATCTGCGCCAGGGCACGGCGTTGTCCGACCAGACGCTGTTGCAAACCGTGGCGCTCCAACCGTTCGATCCCTCCCTGACGTACCAGATGAGTCAGGATTTCTTCCAGCTTGCCGAAATCGTCGGGCAACCGCTCGCTCAGGTCCTCCCGACTGTCGCAGCGGAGGATGACGGGATCCGGGAATCCCGCCTCCCGTAGCTGGGTGCGAAAGTCCTCGATCTGAACCTCGTCACCCTGATCCCAGTGGTTCATCACGAACAGCCAGGCGTGCCGTTGACCGTGCTGCAGCAGCAGTTGCCAGCCGCTGTCGTCCCGATAGCGTTCGGGACTGACCACGTAAATCAGAACGTCGACGAAGGGCAAACAGCGCAGTACCAGCCGCCGGTTGCTTTCCTCGATGCTGTCGATGTCCGGCATGTCGATCCACACCACCCGGCGGCGATTGTCGTTGTTGTGGCGGGCGATCTGCAGGCGCTCGAGGGGCAGGTGACGCTGCAACCGGTCGGTGGACAGGTCGCGGTGGAGGAAGACGGTGACTTCCCTGGAAGTGGGGCGCTCGATGCCGGTCTTCGCCACCTTTTCCCCGGCCAGGCGGTTGAGGAGGGTGCTTTTACCGACGCCGGTACCACCGAAGAAAGCGACGATCAGGGGGCGCCCCTCACCGGAAAACCAGTCCTCCGGACCGGCGTCTTCCCGGGATCGCAACGGCTGAACCTGATCCGGATCGACCCAGCCGCCGTCGACCAACTGCTCGAGCCATTCCATCAACGAATCAGAAAAGGTGGAGTCCATAACGGTGTTCCTTCAATTGCGATTCCACCGCCCGCAGGGTTTCGGCCTCGAAGCCGAACCGCAACTCCGGATCCAGGCGTTGCGGCAGCGAACGGAGGACGGTTTGCAGCCGTCGTTCCAGCAATTCCTTCACCTGTTCCAGTTGGCGGCGTTTCAGCCTGGCGGCGACGCGCTCCATGTATTTCCCCAGAGCGGTTTCGGAAAGCCAGGAGGTCAGGGATAGAACGGCCGGCGCCAGCACGAAATCATGGGGTCCGATACCGCCGGTCTGCAGCAATAGAGCCAGACCCGCAGCGTCGGCGCTGGCCCGGGCGGCCCGCAGGCTGTTGAGGGTCACCGGCATT
>JALSGR010000045.1 GCA_026982635.1 Methylothermaceae bacterium
CGAATCCCACCAGCTCCCCGGGCAGCAGGACCTGAAGAATGTGCTCTTCGCCCTGGTCGTCGTGATAGATCAGCTTGGCCATGCCGGATTTGATGGCGATCAGGCCGTGAAACGGGTCACCGCTGCGAAACAGATACTCCCCCTTATGGAGTACCTTGCGCCGTTGCACCACGTTTTCCAGTTGGCGGATTTCCTCCTGGGTCAGCCCCCGGGGAAAACAGACCGTGCTGAAACCACAGTTGTGACAGGTGACTTCCAGTTTTCTCTGCAGTGGCGTCATGGGTTTCGACCAGTCCAAACCGCTCTAATGATACACGATTCGTATGTAAATTCAGGGACGTCATGCCGATGACAGCCATTCTTCTGGCACCTTTTTGTTTATACCGTTAAAATTAACAGCTATGGAACCAGAACGGCGACTACAGCAGCGCTTTTCCCGCCTCAAGGAACAGCTGAACCGATTCCTGATTCAGTTGGCCCAGGAGAGCCGGCCGGCCTGGGTTTTCACCCTGGAAAAACAAGAATTTCGCGACCAGGCCGCCCGGGAACGGTTGATCGAGGTGCTGGAGCGCTTGGAATATCCCGACGACCGGGATGGCCGGGAAACCGATCCCTGTCCCGGCATCGTCGGTGCTTCCGCGACTACGCTGGAGCTGGCGGCCAGTCTCAACCAGGCCCGGGATGCCTTCAAGGAAGCGGTCCTGAAACTCAACCGGCAGGATCGGGAAGCGGCGCGCCGGCTCATGGCGCAAATGGGGTATCCGAGGTTGCACTTCAAGCAGCTGTATCGCCACGTGCCCATCCTGCTGCGCAAACCGGACTCGATCCGCTTCACCTGGGGGGCGACCCGTTCGATCAAACGGATCAGTCGCCAGGAAGCCTACCAGCGGCTGAGCAAACTGGCCGGCGACGATCCGTCACCGGGCTATCGGAAACAATTGGAAGCACTGTCCCAGTTGGACAGGAACGAGCCCATCGCCATCGTCCAGGATCTCAAACCCCACATCAAGGCCAACGTCTGCTGGATTCTCGGTGACGACGAAGACAGGCGGGTCGAGCGGCGGATGATCAGTGCCGCTCTGGCCATCCTGGTGCCGCTGGATCCGGGGGAGGCGCTGCCCAAGCATTCGGCGGCGTATCCGGATGAACGCAAACGGCGCAAGGCCAGATCTGACGTCAAGATCGAACGGGAACCGTTTCTGCCGTCGATCCGGGGACACCGGTACCTGCGTACCGGATAAAACCCGTAACTTTACATAATATACATTATGCGAACAAACAATAACGGGTGAGCATATCCAGAAGATGGCGAGGCTCCACTGCGGGGATTTTTCTTGGTTCCCGGTATCGCCGCCCCCATAATCGTCGAGAATAACGCCGACGACAAGGAGCAACCACCGATGAAAGCGAATCTATCCCAATTGAAAGCACACAAACAGAACCAGGATCGCCAGTCCTTCTTTCGGGTGCTGACGGATTTTTTACCCCGACTCAAAGGCTACGTGGCGGCACGGCTGCGTCACGCTGAACGATCTGGCTTGATTCCATCCCGGGCCTATTCTCCCGGCGACATCGTCGACGGGGTCTATCTGGAGATCTATGAGCACTTCAGCGACGAGGATCTCGACCCCAAGCGTCTGAAGATCCGACTGTTCCGAGCCGCCGACCGCTGTCTGGAGAAGGTCATTCGTCAGGAAGCCCAGTGGCAGGAACGCAAGGTCCCCATCGAGACCATCGTCCGCGAGGAGTTGAAAAGCCTCGAGGAAACGTTCTACCCCGAGGAAGTCTTCGAGGACATCGATTACCAGCAGGAGAATTACCAACCCAAACTGCTGCTCCTAGAAGAAGGATTCGAGGACGATCTGCTCGATTTCCTCGATCTGGACCGCGCCCTGAGACGTAGCGAGAAAAAACGTCAACTACTGGCCAAGGTCTACGACTCCCTGCCACCCTTGAGTCGTGCCATCCTGGAACTTAGGATCAACGGCAATCTGACGGTGGAGGAAATCGCCGAAGTCCGGGAGATGGATGTGGAAGAAGTAGAAGCCATCCTGGAGGCGGTCAAAGAGCGTTTCCGCCAGGCGCTTTCCTGATACCGCTTAACGGTGCTCCGGCGAGAACGGTGCGGGATCCAGGATGGGCGTCCTGCCCAGCGCCAGATCGGCCAACAGTCTCGCCGCCGCCGGCGCCATGACCACCCCGTTGCGGAAATGGCCGCAGTCGTAATACAGGTTCTCTATCTGGGGATGGCGACCGATGTAGGGAACCCCCTCGGGCGCCGCCGGCCGCAGCCCGGCCCAATGCAGTTCCACGGGATATTCGGCCAGAACGGGTAAGCGTTCCAGAGCGAAGCGGATCAGGCGCCGATAGGCTTCGTCGGTAGGACGCTTGTCGAAACCGGCTTCCTCCACCGTGCTGCCGACCAGGATCCGACCGTCGGCCCGAGGTATCAGATAGTGATCGCCTTGCTGCACCATCGACGGCAGCAATCCGGCCTCGGCACGGATCAGCAACATCTGTCCCTTGACCGGGCGGATCTGCGGATGCCAGTCGCCGATGCGCAGGTGATCGGACCAGGCGCCTGCGGTCACGACGAACAATTCTCCGGCCACCGGACCGCCGGGAGTTTTTGCCGCCAAGACTCGGTCACCGTCCCAGTGCCAACCCAAGACGGGCGTCCGTTCCAGGAAACGGACACCCATGGATTCCAGTTCGGCGCGCAGCGCTTTCAACAAACGGGGATTGCGGATCTGGGCGATGTCACCGATCCACAGATAAGGCGCCGGCGGGACCGCCAGCGCCGGCTGGCGCCGCCGGATCTCCGCCGACGTGGGAAGCTGGCAAGGGATCTTGTGGCGCCGGCACCAGGCGTCGGCGTCTTCCAGGTCCGCCAACCCGAGCCATAACATGCCACAGCGGCGGTATTCCGGATCGATGCCGGTGCGCTCGTGCACCTCCTCGGCCAGCCGGGGATAATAGCGCTGACTCCAGGCCGACAGGCGCCGGATCGGCTCGGGCTGACGCCAGGGATACAGAGGGGAAAGAATGCCGCCCCCGGCCCAGGAGGCTTCCCGGCCCACTTGACCCCGCTCCAACAGGACGACCCGGCATCCGGCAGCCGCCAGTTCCCGGGCGCACAAAAGACCGCTGATTCCACCACCGACGACGATACAACGCATCGACTACTCCACCACCGTTTCCCGTTTCCCGCCGACCCAGTCGAAGTGAAAACGCCTGCCGGGCTGATCGGTGCGTTCGTAGGTATGGGCGCCGAAGAAATCCCGCTGCGCCTGAATCAGGTTGGCGGGCAGCCGTTCGCTGCGGTAGCCGTCGTAATACGCCAGCGCGGCACTCATGGCCGGCACCGCCATGCCGTTGAGCACCGCGGTGGCCACGGTCTGGCGCCATGCCGGATGGCCTTGATGCAGCGCGGATTGAAAATCGTCCGCCAACAGCAGATTGGCCAAATCCGGCTTACGTTGGTAAGCGGATGCGATCAGATTGAGGAAACGGGCCCGAATGATGCAGCCCCCCCGCCATATCCGGGCGATGGCGGCGAAGTCGAAACGCCAACCGTACTCTTGCTGGGCTGCCCGGAGCAGTTGAAAGCCCTGGGCATAGGCACAGATCTTGGCACAGTACAGCGCATGACGCACCTGCTCGCTCCACCCCGGCGGATCGTCGACCCGCCCGACGGGAACCGACGCCAGGCGGCGGCTGGCCTGGAGGCGTTCATCCTTCCTCGACGACAGGTAACGGGCGAAAACCGCCTCGGCCAGGGCGTTGGCGGGCACCCCCAGCGCCAGGGCGCTGTCGGCAGCCCACTTTCCGGTCCCTTTCTGACCGGCGCGATCGAGGATCCGGTCGATCAGATAGCCGTCACCGCGGGGGTCGGGTTGGGACAGGATACGGGCGGTGATGGCGATGAGATAACTGGCCAGTTCCCCCTCGTTCCAACGGGAGTAGATTTCCGCCAGTTCCGGGTTGGAAAATCCACCCAGGTGTTTCAGCAGCCAGTAGCTTTCCGCGATCAGCTGCATGTCGATGTATTCGATACCGTTGTGGACCGTCTTGACGTAATGACCCGCCCCGTTCTCCCCCACCAGGGCGGCACAGGGCTCGCCGCCGCTGACCGGACGGCCGGGAGCGGCCCCTTCGATGGGCTCGCCGGTTTCGGGATCGACCTTGGCGGCGATGTCCCGCCAGATGGCTTCGATCCTTTCCCAGGCCTCCCTGGAACCGCCCGCCATCAATGAAGGGCCGAAGCGGGCACCGCTTTCGCCACCGGAGATCCCGCAGCCGATGAATAGGAGTTCCCGCCGGCGTAGCTCGCGTTCGCGGCGAATGGTGTCGAGCCAGTGGGCGTTGCCGCAGTCGATCACCACGTCGCCCGGATCGAGGAAAGGCAACAGATTTTCGATGGTAAGATCGGTCGCCTCCCCCGCCTTTACCAGCAAGACGATACGCCGGGGCCGCTCGATGGCATCGACGAAGTCCTCCATTTCCCGGAACCCCTGCAACCGCCGCCAGGATGGCTCCTGTTCCCGGCACCGGCGCAGGAACGCCTCGGTGACGTGGTAATGTCGGTTGTAGAGCGCCGTTCGGTAGCCGTGGTCGGCCAAATTGAGGCTGAGATTGCGTCCCATGACACCAAGCCCTAGCACCCCGATCTCAGCCATCTGTCACCCCCCTGAAAAATCGCCCGATTTCGAATTCGAAAAAGTATCGGTTGTAGACAAACGCGCGAAAGTTTGCTTACAATTAATCCCGTCGATTCGATCGACGGTGGCTAGATTGTAACCGATCTAGCCCCCCCAATCGGGGGGATATAACAACTAACCAAACTAACTGTTGAGGTAGGAGAAATGGCAGACGAAACCCAGGAAAAAGACAACTTTTGGTTGATCATCGGCATTCTGATCGCCGCCGTGGTCGTGGGCGTTATCCTGTTCAAGAAGCGGGAAACGTCGTCGGTGCCTTACCAGGCATGGCAGGAAATCCGACAGGAAGAAATGAAAAAATAAACGAGCGACCAACCCTTCCAGAGTCGTTATCCTGGAACGAGCCCCGCACGTGCGGGGCTTTTTTGGTCATACGTTGAAACGGAAGTGCACCACGTCGCCTTCCTGCATCACGTAGTCCTTCCCTTCCAGCCGCCACTTGCCCGCCTCTTTGGCTCCCTGTTCCCCACCGTAGCGGATGAAATCGTCATAGGCGATCACCTCGGCCCGGATGAAACCTTTCTCGAAATCGCTGTGGATCACCCCGGCCGCCTGGGGCGCCGTGGCGCCCACCCGTACCGTCCAGGCCCGAACCTCCTTTTCCCCGGCGGTGAAGAAGGTCTGTAGATTCAGCAGGCGATAAGCGGCCCGCACCACCCGATCGAGTCCGGCCTCCTCCATACCCAGCTCCTGCAGGAAGGTCTCCCGGTCATCCTCGTCGAGAAGGGCGATTTCGGCTTCCAGCGCCGCACAGACCGGCACCACCTGAGCCCCCTCCCCGGCCGCGTAATCCATGACCTGCGCCAGAAGCGGGTTGTCATGAAAACCGTCCTCCGCCACGTTGGCCACATACAGAACGGGCTTGGCCGTCAGCAGGAGCAATCCCCGCAGACGCCGCCGATCCTCTTCCTCCAGCGCCAGGGCGCGAACCGGCCTGCCCTGATCCAGCTGGGCGGCGAGTTTTTCCAACAGCGCCTTTTCCGCCAACGCTTCCTTGTTCCCGGACTTGGCGGCCCGGGAAACCCGCTGGAGGCACCGGTCCACGGTTTCCATGTCCGCCAGCGTCAACTCGGTGTTGATGATCTCGATGTCCCGAACCGGATCGACCGAACCGGCCACATGGGTGACGTCGTCGTCCTGAAAACAGCGCACCACGTGAACGATGGCGTCGGTCTCCCGAATGTGGCCGAGGAACTGGTTTCCCAGCCCCTCCCCCCGGGAGGCGCCGGCCACCAGCCCGGCGATGTCGACGAACTCCACCGTGGTAGGGACGGTTCTTTGGGGTTGGACGATTTGCGCCAGCTTCGCCAAACGGGGGTCGGGAACCGGCACCACCCCGACGTTGGGATCGATGGTGCAGAAGGGATAATTCTCGGCCGCGATCTCGGCGCGGGTCAGGGCGTTGAACAGAGTGGACTTGCCTACGTTGGGCAGGCCGACGATACCGCAGTGTAGAGCCATGGTCGTTTGCTTCTTTAGAATTTGAAGATTGTCAGAGGCCGACACGAAGGATCAGGATTCGGGGAAGCGGACGATGTCGTCCTCCCCCAGATAAGCCCCGGATTGGACTTCGATCAACTCCAGGGGGATCTTGCCGGGGTTTTCCAGGCGGTGTTTGACGCCGACCGGGATGTAGGTGGATTGATTCTCGGTCAGGAGAAAAGTTTCCCCATCCCCTCGGGTGATCCGCGCCGTACCCCGGACCACGATCCAGTGCTCCGCCCGGTGATGGTGCAACTGGGTCACCACGTGGGCGCCGGGACGGACGGTCAAGCGATTGACCAGATACCGGTCCCCGCGGCTGACGGTCTCGATCGTCCCCCAGGGACGGTGAATCTTGAGATGGTGGTGATGTTCGTAGCGTCCCTGGGATTTCAGATGTTCGGCCACCGCCCGCACCTGCTGAGCGCTGTCCCGGTGAGCCACCAGGATGGCGTCGGCGGTTTCGGCGACGATGAGATCCTCGATTCCCAGAGCGGCCACGAAACGGTCGTTGGCGTAGATCAGGGAATTTTTCACCGATTTCAGGAAGACGTCGCCGTGGGTAATGTTGCCGTCGGCGTCGCTCTCTCGAACCTCCCACAACGCCGGCCAGGAGCCGAGATCGGACCAGCCGGCGGCCAGGGGCAGCACCACGGCTTTCGACTCGCCCCCGGACAGTTTCTCCATCACCGCATAATCGATGGAATCCGAAGGGCAGTCCTCGAACGCCTGCCGATCCAACCGGAAGAAATCGGCATCCCGTCTTCCCCGGCTCACCGCCTCGCGGCAGGCTTCCAGGATGTCGGGCCGGAACCGGCCGATGGACTCGATCCAGACACCGGCGCGCATGACGAAGATGCCGCTGTTCCAGAGGTAATCGCCTGATTCCAGATAGCGGCGCGCGGTCGCCAGATCGGGTTTCTCCACGAAGGCATCGAGCACCCGGGCCGTCCCGGAAAGCGGTTTCCCGGCCCGGATATAGCCGAACCCGGTTTCCGGGCGGGTCGGCACGATGCCGAAGGTGACCAGGGCGCCTTCGGCAGCGAGCCCGATCGCTTCCGCCAGGGTGGCGCAGAAGGACTCGGTGTCCCGGATCACGTGATCGGAGGGCATGACCGTCAACACCGGGTCGCTTTCCTGACGCAAGGCAAACAGGGCGGCGCAGGTGAGCGCCGGTGCGGTATTGCGGCCGAACGGCTCCAACACGATGAGGTCCGGCGTCACGGCCAGTTCCCGCAACTGCTCGGCCACCAGGAAGCGATGGGACTCGTTGCAGACCACCAGCGGCGCTTCCAACCGCACGTCCGGCGCCGCCTCGGTCAATGCCTGCACCCGCAGCAGGGTTTCCTGCAGCAGGCTGTGTTCGCCCCCGAGATCGAGAAATTGTTTTGGGTAAGCCTCCCGAGACAGCGGCCAGAGTCGGGTGCCGGAACCGCCGGAAAGGATCACGGCCTTGGTCGTGGTCATGGCAGCATGTCTCCTCGTCGTTCCAGTTGATCGATCACTCTCCCAATCCTCGCGCCAGGTCGGCGACGATGTCATCGATATCCTCCAACCCCACCGAGACGCGCAAAAGACCGTCGTCGATACCGGCTTCCGCCCGTTCTTCCGGCGACAGGCGTCCGTGGGTAGTAGTGGCGGGATGGGTGATGGTGGTCTTCACGTCCCCCAGATTGGCGGTGATGGAAAGCAGCCGGGTTCGATCGATGACGTTCCAGGCCGCCTGACGCCCTCCCTCGACCACGAAGCTGACGATGCCACCGCCCCCTTTCTGCTGTTTCCGGGCCAGTTCGTACTGGGGGTGGGACGGCAGGCCGGGATAATAAACCCGCTCGACCCGCGGATGATTCTCCAGCCACCGGGCCAGTTCGAGGGCGTTCTTGCAGTGGGCTTCCATACGGATAGCCAAGGTCTCCAGACCGGTGAGGAACACCCAGGCGTTGAAGGGACTCATGGCCGCCCCGCCGGTGCGCAGGAAGGGATAGATCTCCTTGTCCAACAGCGATTCGCTGCCGACGATCGCCCCGCCGACGCAGCGCCCCTGACCGTCGAGATATTTGGTCGCCGAATGTACCACGATGTCCGCCCCCAGTTGCAGCGGTCGTTGCAAGGCGGGGGTACAGAAGACGTTGTCCACCACCAGCAGACAGTCATGAGCCTTGGCCAGTCGGGCCAGGGCCGCGATGTCGACGATCTCGGTCAGCGGATTGGACGGGGTCTCAAGGAACAGCAGCCGGGTGTTGGGACGAATGGCGCGTTCCCAGGCGTTCAGGTCGGTCAAATCGACGAAAGTGGTATCGACACCGAATTTGGTGAAAAAGTTCTTGAACAGCAGCACGGTGTTGCCGAACACCGCCCGGGAACAGACCAGGTGATCGCCGGCCTTCAGCAATCCCATCGCCAGGGACATGATCGCCGCCATCCCCGAGGCGGTGGCGATACAGCGTTCCCCCCCTTCCATGAGGGCCAGCCGTTCCTCGAAGGTGCGAACCGTGGGATTGGTGAAGCGGGAATAGATGTTCCCAGGTTCCTCGCCGGCGAAACGGGCCTGGGCCTGGCGGGCGTTGGCGAACACATAGCTGGAGGTGACGAAGATGGGATCGGAGTGTTCGTTTTCCGGGGTGCGTTTCTGCCCCGCCCGCACGCTCTGGGTCCGGAGACCGAACGCCTTCCAGTCCACTTTTTCTTCCTGGCTCATGTTTCAAACCGAATTGTACAGATCCAAGTTGGTATGCGTTTCCGCCTCGATCTCGGTGACGGCCTCTGGCTTTTCCGCCTCCCGACGATACCGGCTCCAGCGCTCCAGATATTCGGGGGTGATGTCCCCGGTGACGTACCGGCCGCTGAAGCAGCTGGTTTCGAAGTGGCGAACGGCCGGGTTGCCGCTACGCACCGCCGCCACCAGGTCCTCCAGATCCTGATAGATCAGCCAGTCGGCTCCCAGGAGCTTTTGCACTTCCTGTTCGCTGCGCCCGTGGGCGATCAGTTCCGAAGCCTGGGGCATGTCGATGCCGTACACATAGGGATATCGCACCGGCGGGGAAGCGGAGGCGAAGAAAACCTTGCGGGCGCCGGCGTCGCGGGCCATCTGGATGATCTGCCTCGACGTCGTTCCCCGGACGATGGAATCGTCCACCAGCAGGACGTTTTTCCCCTTGAACTCCACGTCGATGGGATTGAGCTTGCGGCGCACCGATTTTTGCCGCAGCTGCTGGCCCGGCATGATGAAAGTACGGCCGATGTAGCGGTTCTTGATGAACCCTTCGCGGTACTTCACCCCGAGGCGGTTGGCCAGCTCGAGGGCGGCGGTTCGGCTGGTGTCGGGAATGGGGATCACCACGTCGATGTCGTGCGCCGGATCGGTGCGGAGGATCTTCTCCGCCAGCTTCTCCCCCATGCGCAGGCGGGCCTGGTAGACCGAAATACCGTCGATGACGGAATCCGGGCGGGCGAAATAGACGTACTCGAAGATACACGGGGCACGATAACCGTGTTCCGCACACTGGCGACTGTGGAGCCGGCCGTCCTTTTCGATGAACACCGCCTCGCCGGGCTCGATGTCGCGCAGGCGTTCGAAACCCAGCACGTCGAGGGCGACGCTTTCGGAGGCGATGATGTATTCCGGCCCCTGCGGGGAATCACGTCGCCCGATGACCACCGGGCGGATGCCGTAGGGATCCCGGAATCCCAACACCCCGAACCCGGTGATCATCGCCACCACGGCATAGGCGCCGCGGCAACGACGGTGGACCTCGGCGACGGCGTCGAACACGTCATCGACGTCGAGGCGCAGTTTACCGAGGCGCTGCAGTTCGTGGGCGAAGACGTTGAGCAAGATCTCCGAATCCGAATCGGTGTTGATGTGGCGCTGGTCCTGGAGAAACAGCTCCTGCTTCAACTGCTCGGCGTTGGTCAGGTTGCCGTTGTGGCCCAGGGTGATGCCGTAGGGGGAATTGACGTAGAAAGGCTGGGCCTCGGCGGAATTCCCCCCGCCGGCGGTCGGGTAGCGCACGTGACCGATTCCCATGGTGCCGCGCAGATGCTGCATGTGCTCGGCCTGGAACACGTCCCGCACCAATCCCCGGTCCTTGCGCAGGTAGAAGCGGCCACCTTCATAGGTCACGATGCCGGCGGCGTCCTGGCCCCGGTGTTGCAGTACCGTGAGCGCTTCGTAGAGCTCCTGATTCACTGGCGAATGGGAGACGATACCGACGATGCCACACATAGTTACGTCCGACGAATGCTCTTAGGGAAACCGAACCAGATAGCGTTGGGGATCGAGCCGGCCCAGTTTGGCCGCCCACGGTTCCAGACGAGGCAGCAGGCGGGATTCACGCCACCAGGGCTCGCGACCCAGATCCAGGCTCTGGGCGATCAGGACCATCACCAGCAACAGCAACACCCCGCGTGAGGCGCCGAACAACAATCCACCCAGCCGGTTGAAGATGGCCAAGGGGGAGTGCTCGATCAAGGTGGCGATGAGATAAGCCAAAATCCTGCCGACCACCAGAGTGGCGATGAACAGGGCAGCGAAGGCGGCGGCGGTGCGCAATTCCGGCTGCGGTAAAATGCCCTGCAGGCGCAGGGCCATGGCCGGGTGGTAATGAATGCCGACCCATAGGGCGGCGAGCCAACCGAGCAGGGACAGGGTTTCCTGGATCAGACCCCGAAAAAGCCCCAGCAATGCCGAGATGGCGACGACGGCGATGATGGCATAGTCGATCCAGATCAAGCCTTGAATCCCCGGTTCATCGCGATTGAGAACCCCGTATTCGAATTCTGCGTCATAGTCCGACGACCACCGCAACCCGACCCTGTCGATAACGAAAATTGTAACAAAATCGTTCAACGATGACCGCCTCTTTACCGGATCTTTTTCTTCGACGGCTCGGACACATCGTCCCCGCTGCGATGTTGCCCCCGGTTCTGGCCTCGTTCCGCCAGACCAAGGCCGTGACCTTCCGGATCAATACTCTGCGGGGTGAGGTCGAGGAAATTCGAAAGGGCCTGCTACAAGCAGGATTCAGCCTTTCCCCCTTGCCCTGGCCTGGATACGCATTCGAGGTGCCGCCGGAACAGAAACGGGCCCTGACGGAATCGATTTTTTTCTCCCAGGGCTGGATTTACATCCAGAACCCTTCCAGCCTGCTGGCCGCGGAAACCCTCGCCCCCCGGCCGGGCGAGGAGATCCTCGATCTTTGCGCCGCGCCCGGCGGCAAGACGTCCCATCTGGCCATGTTGATGGGAGACCAGGGCAGGATCGCGGCGGTCGAACCGGTCAGGGAGCGTTATTTCCGTCTTCGGGCCAATCTACAACGCCTCGGCATCACGATCGCCCGCTGCTATCGCATGGACGGTCGCAGCGTAGGCCGGAAGACCCCGGAGCGGTTCGACCGGGTTTTGATCGACGCCCCCTGCTCTTCCGAAGCTCGCTTCCGTACCGAGGACCCGGACAGCTTCGCCCACTGGGGACTGCGCAAGATCCGGGAGTGCGCCCGCAAGCAAAAACGCCTGTTGCTGGCCGGGGCCGACGCCCTCAAACCCGGTGGCCGCCTGTTGTATTGCACCTGTTCCTTCGCGCCGGAGGAAAACGAGGCGGTGGTCGATCACGTGCTGCGCCGCCGGGAACACCTGCGCGTCGTCCCCATCGAACTGCCCGCCGCAGGGCTTCAGATGCAGAACGGCCTGGACCGGTGGCAGGAAGATCGGTTCGATCCCCAGGTGCGCCATGCTGTGCGCATCCTGCCGGATCGGCGCTTCGACGGTTTTTTCCTGTGCCTGATGGAGAAAGGCTAACCGCGGTTCCTACGCCGCCATTGCTCGTCCAATTGGCGCAGCCGTTCCAGCTTGGCGGCGATCTTCTGTTCCAGACCACGTTCGACCGGATGGTAGTAGCGTCTCGGGGCCATCGCGTCGGGAAAATAGTTCTCTCCCGCCGCATAGCCTTCCGGTTCGTCGTGGGCGTAGCGGTAACCCCGGCCGTGACCCAGTTCCTTGAGAAGCCGGGTCGGCGCGTTACGCAGATGGACCGGGACCTCCAGGCTGCCGTTGGCCACTGCATCGCGTTGAGCGGCCTGGAACGCCCGGTAGACCGCGTTGCTCTTGGGAGCACAGGCCAGATAGACGGCCGCTTGGGCCAACGCCAGCTCTCCTTCGGGACTGCCCAGGCGCTCCTGCGCTTCCCAGGCGTTGAGGGCGAGCTGCAGGGCCCGAGGATCGGCGTTGCCGATGTCCTCGCTGGCGATGCGGACGATGCGACGAGCGATGTAAAGGGGATCGCAACCACCATCGAGCATCCGGCAGAGCCAATACAGGGCGGCGTCCGGATCGCTGCCCCGCACCGATTTGTGGAAGGCGGATATCTGATCGTAGAAAGCATCGCCCTGGCGGTCGAAGCGGCGCGCCTGTCCCTCTGCCAACACCGCCCGCGCCAGGGATTCGTCGATACGGGTCTTGCTTTCGCCGGCGGCCAGCTCGACCATGATTTCCAGCAGATTCAGCAGCTTCCTGGCGTCGCCGTCCGCGGCCTCGATCAGCCAGGTTCGGACGGTTTTCGGAATCTCCACCTTCGACTCCCCCAATCCCTGGGGTGATGACAGGGCCTGGTCGATGAGCCGGTTCAAGTCTTCCGGTGTGAGGGGCTTCAACACATAGACCCGAGCCCGGGACAGCAGGGCGTTGTTCAGGGCGAAGGAGGGATTTTCCGTGGTCGCGCCGACGAGAAAGATGGTTCCTGTTTCCATGTGCGGCAGGAAGGCGTCCTGTTGCGTTTTGTTGAAGCGATGCACCTCGTCGACGAACAGGATGGTATGGTGGTTTCGGGCCTGGTTCTGCCGGGCGGTGTCGATGGCTTTTCGGATGTCGTTGATGTTTGATAAAACAGCTGATAACGGTATAAATTCGGCATCGGCGGAACGGGCGATGATCCGCGCCAGCGTCGTCTTGCCGGTCCCCGGCGGTCCCCACAAAATCATGGAATGCAAATGCCCGCTCCGAACCGCCTCGTATAGAGGCTTGCCCGGCGCCAGCAAATGGCGCTGCCCGACAAAGCCGTCGAGATCGACAGGACGGAGGCGATCGGCCAGGGGACGCGCGGCATGAAAACCCTGAGACATCACCCCTCGAACACGTCGACGCCCGGCGGCGGCCGGAAGCGAAACAGCTCGTCGTCGAGCGGCGGATTCAATGCCATGTCGAAGAAGCGGATCCGGGTCGACTGACCGAAATTATCGGCCAGCTCCATCCGGACCAGCCGTCCGTCCTCCAGTTCCACTCGAACCCGGCGGAACACGTCTTCGTCGCTCTTGGGCCGCAGTTCGATCCAGGCCCGCTTCCCATCCCTACCCTGATCCACCACCCGGAAACGCTCGTCGAGCCGGATTTCGCCGCTCAGCAGCATTGCCGGCGCCGATCCGAGGGCGACATCGACGTCACGGACCGTGACCTGCTCCAAGTCGGGGTCGTAGAACCAGACCCGGCGACCGTCGGCGACGACCTCCTGACGGAATGGCGTTTCGTAGGTCCAGCGGAACCGGCCCGGGCGCTCGAGATAAAAACGTCCCCGGCTGCGCTGGCTCACCTGCCCCCTCTCGTCGAGGACGGTCTGCTCGAATGCGGCCGACAGGGTAGTGACGGAATTCAAAAACCGCTCCAAGTCGTCGACGGGCGCAGCCACGGCCCAAACGCCCGTCCACCAGATTCCGATCAGCCAGAACCATCTTTTCGCCATTTTTCAGTCCTCCACCGGCGGGGGGGCCAGCACCGTCCGCGAACCGTTGCCCTCGGGAGGACTGACGATCCCCGCCCGTTCCATGGCTTCCACGATACGCGCCGCCCGGTTGTAGCCGATCTTGAATTTACGCTGGATGCTGGAAGTGGACACCCGGCGGCTTTCGGTCACGAAACGAACCGCCGCGTCGAACAGCTCATCGGTTTCCCCGTCGTCGTCCGCCTCGCCGCCCCGATTTTCTTCCTCATCCTTGAAGCGGGTGATGTCGGCGACGTAATCCGGCGTACCGGTTCGTTTGAGGAAATCGACCACCCGATGCACCTCCTCGTCATCGACGAAGGCACCGTGCGCCCGGACGGGAAAACCGCTGCCCGGCGGCAAAAAGAGCATGTCGCCGCAGCCGAGCAGAGTTTCCGCTCCCGCCTGATCGAGGATGGTGCGAGAGTCGATCTTGGAGGAAACCTGAAACGCGATCCGGGTCGGGACGTTGGCCTTGATCAGCCCGGTGATGACATCGACCGAGGGCCTTTGGGTGGCGAGAATCAGGTGGATGCCGGCGGCCCTGGCCTTCTGGGCCAAGCGGGCGATCAGCTCCTCCACCTTCTTGCCGACGATCATCATCATGTCGGCCAATTCGTCGATGATGACGACGATGACGGGAAGGGGCTCGAGCACCGGCCAGCTGCCGCCATCCTCCATGTCGCCGGGACGGAAGAACGGATCCCGGATGGGTTCGCCGCGGGCGTTCGCCTCACCGACCTTGCGGTTGAACCCCTCGAGGTTACGCACCTTCAGGGCCGACATCAGGCGGTAACGGCGCTCCATTTCGGCGACGCACCAGCGCAGCGCCGAGGCAGCTTCCTTCATGTCGGTGACCACCGGGCTCAACAGATGGGGAATGCCCTCGTAGGCCGACAGCTCCAACATCTTCGGGTCGATCATGATCAGACGCACCCGTTCCGGCGTGGCCTTGTAGAGCATGCTGAGGATCATGGCGTTGATCGCCACCGACTTGCCGGAGCCGGTGGTTCCGGCCACCAGCAGATGGGGCATCTTGGCCAGATCGGCGACCACCGGCCGTCCGGATATGTCCTTGCCGAGCACCAGCGTGACCGGCGACTTGGACTTCTGATAGTCCCGGCTTGCCAGAATCTCCCGCAGATAGACCGTTTCCCGTTCGAAGTTGGGTATCTCCAGGCCCACGTAGGATTTTCCCGGAATGACCTCCACCACCCGGACGCTGGGAACCGAAAGGGAACGCGCCAGATCGGTCGCCAGGTTGGTGATCCGGCTGCCCTTGATCCCGGGGCCCGGCTGGATCTCGAAACGGGTGATCACCGGTCCGGGATGGACTTCGCGCACCTTGGCCTGCACTCCGAAATCCGCCAGCACCGCCTCCAACTGTTCAGACATGAGTGCCAGCTCCTCCTTGGAATAACCGCTCGTCCGGCCGTCGCCTTCCTCGAGCAGATCCAAAGGCGGCAAAGCGGTTTCGGAAGCCACGGGGGGGTCGGCCCGGCGGGTGGTCGCCTTCTTGCCGATCACAGGCGTCGCTCCCTTCCTCTCCTTTTTCGCCTTCGCTTCCGACTTGGGGGGAGATTCAGCGACCAACGCCAGCGCGCCGGCCTTCGCCGGCGGCGGGGGAGAAGGCTCCACTTCGACGGTCTCGACGACCCTCGGCTCCCGCCTGACCACGCGCTCGGGACCAGCGGCGGACCGCTGCAGCCGAACGGCCCATAGGCGTCGCAGCCGCTGCCGAAGGAACGCCCAACCCCGGAGCACCAAAGCCCCGATACGCTCCATGAGGTCGAGCCAAGACAGACCGGTCAGCAGGGTCACCCCGGTCAGGAACAGGACCAGCAACGCCAGTGTCGCCCCCAGGACCCCAAAATGATTCAACAACCATTCCCCGGTCACCACCCCCAAGATCCCGCCGCTGGTTTCCGGCAGATCGAGGGGGGCGCGGGGAAAATGCACATAGCCGATCCCCGCCCCGCTGACGACAGTGAGCAGGAGTCCGACCCAGCGCACGCCCAGAACGGCGGCATCGTTCCGGCGACGGCCGCCGCGATAGAGCGACCAGCCGTGCCAAGCGATCATCCCCGGCACCAGGAAGGCCATCACCCCCAACAGAGTCAGGCCGAAATCCGCCAGCCAGGCCCCCACCAGGCCGCCGGCATTGGCCAGGGGTCGTCCGGTGCCGGTATGGCGCCAACCGGGATCCTCCAGATCGAAACTCGCCAGGGAGACCAAAAGGTAAAGGGCCACCGCCAGATGACACAGCAGACCGATTTCCCGCAAACCGTGGGTGAACCGGTCCATGCCGGGGGGGAACAGAGCTTTCTTCGTTTGAGACAAGGCGCTTACGAGTGGCTTAAAGGATTCATTGTTGTAGATCGGAGCGAGAATGGCAAGATCGCCTTTACCCGCCGAAGCTGGAACGACATACTATCCGTCTATTCTAACTTAGACGATTCGACCCAAGGAGGACCCTTCGCATGAGCGAATCCAGACATTGCCGCCTTCTGATTCTCGGCTCGGGACCCGCCGGCTACACCGCCGCCATCTATGCCGCCCGCGCCAACCTGAAACCGGTGCTGATCACGGGCATCGAGCAGGGAGGGCAGTTGATGACCACCACGGACGTGGAAAATTGGCCGGGCGACCCGGATGGGGTCCAGGGGCCGGAGTTGATGGAGCGGATGCGCCGTCATGCGGAAAGATTCGACACCGAGATCGTTTTCGATCACATCCACCGCGCCGACCTTTCCAAACGCCCCTTCACCCTGATCGGCGACAACGGCAGCTACACCTGCGACGCCCTCATCATCGCCACCGGTTCCTCGGCGAAATACCTGGGTCTTCCCTCGGAGGAGAAATACAAGGGCCGGGGCGTGTCCGCCTGCGCCACCTGTGACGGCTTCTTCTACAAGGACCAGCCGGTGGCCGTGGTCGGCGGCGGCAACACCGCCGTCGAAGAGGCCCTGTATCTGGCCAATATCTGTTCCCAGGTCACCCTGATCCATCGCCGTGACAAGCTGCGGGCGGAAAAGATCCTGGTCGACCGTCTGATGAAACGGGTGGAAGAAGGGAAGGTCCGGATCGAATGGAACCACGTCGTCGATGAAATCCTGGGCGACGACAAGGGGGTCACCGGCGTCCGCATCAAACACGTGCAAAGCGGGGAAACCAAAGTCATCACCGTCTCGGGGGTCTTCATCGCCATCGGTCACACCCCCAACACCAAGATCTTCGAAGGGCAGTTGGAACTGGACCACGGCTACATCAAGGTCAAAGGGACCGGCGACAACCAGGGCGATGCCACCGCCACCAGCGTTGCGGGCGTGTTCGCCGCCGGCGACGTGGCGGATCCGGTCTATCGTCAGGCCGTCACCTCCGCCGGCACCGGCTGCATGGCCGCCCTCGACGCGGAGAGATTCCTCGAAAAATAGGTCGAAAGGGTCATGTTGACCCTCCTGGACAGTCGGGATGCCCAGCACCCTTTCCCGCCGGTGGACCAGGCCCTGGAAGAACCCAACGGCCTGCTCGCCGTCGGCGGGGACCTCTCCCCGCCGCGACTGCTGCAGGCCTACCGCCGGGGCATCTTTCCCTGGTACAACCCCGGCGAACCCATTCTCTGGTGGTCCCCGAACCCCAGACTGGTGCTGTTCCCGGAAAAACTGAAGGTCAGCCGCAGTCTCCGCAAACTGTTGCGCCGGGACGAATTCCGCTTCACCGTCGATCGGGCGTTCGAGGAAGTGATCGACGCCTGCGCCGCCCCGAGGGGAAAGGAACACGGTACGTGGATCACACCGGAGATGCGGGAAGCCTATGTCCGCCTCCACCGGCTGGGACACGCCCATTCGGCGGAAACCTGGTACGGCGGAGAATTGGTGGGTGGGCTGTACGGCGTGGCCATCGGGCGGGTGTTCTACGGTGAATCCATGTTCCACCGCCGCAGCGACGCCTCCAAGGTGGCCTTCGTCCGGCTGGTGGAGAACCTCAAGCGCTGGGGCTACGCCCTGATCGATTGTCAGGTCCACACCGGCCACCTGGTCCGCTTCGGGGCCGAGGAAATCCCCCGGCGCCGATTCGTCGAACTGCTCGAACGCTGGTGCCGCGAAACGGTCGCTCCAGACGCCTGGCGATGAACGGCCGACTGGAAATCCACCTCAGCCATCCCCATCCCTGCGACTACCTACCGGGCCGGTACGCCCAGACGCTGTTCCTCCCCCCAGACGGCGAACTCGACATCACTCGCTACACCGCTCTGGTCGCCAATGGATTCCGGCGCAGCGGTCGTCTGGTCTACCGGCCCCATTGCCCCGATTGCCGGGCCTGTGTTCCGGTACGGGTCCCGGTGGCCCGCTTCCGACCGAATCGGAGTCAGCGGCGCTGCTGGCACAAGAACCGCGACCTGAGCGTCACCGTGCGGCCGGCGGAATTCCGCCAAGCCCATTACGCCCTGTACCGGCGTTATCTCGAGGCCCGGCACGGCGACGGCGGCATGGCCGATTCCTCCCCGGAGGATTACGCGAATTTCCTTTGGTGCGACTGGTGCGACACCCGCTTCTACGAATTCCGCCACGGGGAAACCCTGCTGGCGGTGGCGGTAGTGGACGTGCTCGAGGATGCGCTGTCGGCGGTCTATACCTTTTTCGATCCGGCGCAGAGCGAACGCGGCCTGGGAACCTACGCCATCCTGTGGCAAATCGCCGCGGCGCGGCGGGTGCATCGGCGCTGGCTTTATCTGGGATACTGGATCGCCCAATGTGGCAAAATGGCCTACAAGAACCGCTTCCAGCCCCTGGAATACTTCCAGGATGGCCGCTGGCACGACCGCTTTCCCCCATAACCGGAGATCGCCATGGACCGCAAAAACGCCTTCTACGCTCAATCCGGCGGCGTCACCGCCGTCATCAACGCCTCCGCCTGCGGCGTCATCGAGGCCGCCCGCCGACACACTGACAAGATCGGCAAGGTCTACGCCGGCCGCAACGGCATCGTCGGTGCCCTCACCGAAGACCTGATCGACACCTCCCAGGAGAGCGATGCGGCGATCGCCGCCTTGCGCCACACGCCCGGCGCGGCCTTCGGCTCCTGCCGTTACAAACTGAAAGGACTGGAAGAGAACCGGGCCGAATATCAGCGATTGATCGAGGTCTTCCGGGCCCACGACATCGGCTATTTCTTCTACAACGGCGGCAACGATTCCGCCGACACCTGCCACAAGATCTCCCAACTGTCCCGGACGATGGGCTTTCCGATCCAGGCCATCCACATTCCCAAGACCGTGGACAACGACCTTCCCATCACGGACTGTTGTCCCGGCTTCGGCTCGGCTGCCAAATACGTCGCCCTGTCCACCCTGGAAGCCAGCCTGGACGTCGCTTCCATGAGCGCCACGTCCACCAAGGTGTTCGTGTTCGAAGTCATGGGCCGCCACGCCGGCTGGATCGCCGCGGCCGGCGCGCTGGCCTCGACCCCGGAACGACCGCTTCCGATCGTCGTCCTGTTTCCCGAAATCCCCTTCGACCAGCGAAAATTCCTCGCCAAGGTGAAAACCCTGGTCGAACGGCAGGGATATTGTTCGGTGGTGGTCTCGGAGGGGGTCAAAAACCCGGAGGGCAAGTTCCTGGCCGATGCCGGCTATACCGACGCCTTCGGCCACACCCAACTGGGCGGGGTGGCACCGGTGGTGGCCCGCATGATCTACAACGAGCTGGGTTTCCGCACCCACTGGGCGGTGGCCGACTATCTCCAGCGCTCGGCCCGCCACATCGCTTCCCGGACCGATGCCGACCACGCCTACGCCGTGGGCCGGGCGGCGGTCGAACTGGCGCTGGCGGGGGAAAACGCCCGGATGGTCACCATCGAGCGCGTCTCGGACGATCCCTATCGCTGGCGCATCGGCAGCGCGCCGTTGGAGCAAGTCGCCAACGTCGAGAAGAAGATGCCGGCGACCTTCATCGGCGACGACGGCTTCGGCATCACTGAAACCTGCCGGCGTTACCTGTCTCCCCTGATCGAGGGGGAGGACTATCCACCCTACGATGGCGGGCTGCCCCGCTACGTCCGGCTGCAGAACCGGCCCGTACCCCGGCGCCTCGATACCCCTTTTCAGCCGTGAACGAAAGGGGGCAGGCTCCCGCCCCCGTCGTCTCGGTCGGTCAGGAGGCGGGTTCCGCCACCGCCTCCTTGCGTTCTTCCTTCTCGACTTCGGCGGATTTTCCGGAAGGGTTGGTCATCTGGTCGTTGAGACGCTGAATCAGCACGTCGGCGCGATTGATGATCTGTTCCAGCTCCCGTTCCACCTGCTCGCCCCAGCCCCGGATCCTGCCGGTGGCGAACAGGCGCCAGTTGGCGCACTTGTTGAACGCCCGCACCAGATTGAAACGCAATCCGAGCTGACGCTGACGCCGCGCCAGACGACGGCGGTAGTACGCCTTGAACAGCGTGGAGACGATCCAGTGGAACAGCCCCAACACCACCAACGCCGCTGCCGCGGCGATGGCGTCGGCCATGGGGTTCAACCAGAAGCCGGTGGTGATCCCGGCGAACACGAGGGCGCCCACCAGGGCCGCCAACACCAGAGTGTCGAGACGCAGGGTCCAGTTGCGCCAGCCGGTCAGGGCCTTCACCAGTTCCGGAATGGCGTGGTCCTTCAATTCCTTGGCGGTGGTGTCCAGGGTGCTCAGGACCCGGTAGGCCCTTTTCACCTCCACCTGCTTCATCCGCCGGTGGATCTCCTCCAGGTCACGGTCGCGGCGAGCCTCCAGGCGCTTCTTGACGTACTCGTTGTCGCAGTTGATCTCCACCTCCGGCGAGAAGATGGTGTAGAAATGGGTGACGTTCATTCCCCGTTCCGCCAGCGCGCTCTTCCAAGCGGCGACGACCTCGGCCAGACTGTCTTCCCGCGCCGTGACGTCGATCTGATTGAGAACGTAGATGAACTTCTCCGAGTCGTAGCGATCGACCGAAGTCTTGACCAGGTACTCCAGGGTGTCGCGCATGGCCATGGGTTCCGGCCGCCGGGCGTCGAAGAAGATCAGCACCAGATCGGAGATGTCGATGATGTGCTTGGTGATCTTGAGGGTGGCGCTGCGCTGGGCGTCGGCGTCGAAGCCGGGCGAGTCGATCAGGATCTTGCCCTTGAGGTTTTCACTGTTGCAGGTCTTTAGCTGCAAATAGGCGTTGATGCGCTTGCCCTCCCCTTCCATCGCCTCGTCGATTTCCCGGCTGATCTGGTAGAAGGGGAAGCGGGGGTCTACGTCCAGGGCCAAGCCGGGCAGGGTCTTGACCTCCGGGTCCGGGCTGTAGCACAACACCGTGAACTTGTCGTCCACCGCCTGCACCCCGGTGCGCTGCACCGGTTTCCCCAGGAAATGATTGATGAAACTGGATTTCCCGGAGGAGAACAGCCCCAGGATGGAAATCAGCGGCCACCAGGGAATCTGGCGGGCGGTCGACTGGTCGGGCCGAAGCAGGCCCAGATCGTTGGCGACCCGGTCGATGGTCTGGAAATTCTTCGCCACGTCCACCAACAGGGGATTTTCTCGGGCGAGATGCTTTTCCAGATTCTGTACGTAGATTTCACTTGCCTGCATAATGTAAGGTGGTTCCTGTCAATTGAAGTCCATGAGAAGCGGCGACGATCCCGCCACCCTGCGCCGGCTCGGGAATGGGCCGATTTTATGGCATATCGTGGGCACAAGGCAAAAATAAATCACCTCAATAGACCCGAGCGGTCCGGAAAAATTCATCATTCCGCATGAGCCAATCGCAACACAGTCACCGAGCCATCCTATATGCCTTCCTGGCCAATCTGGGCATCGCCTTCGCCAAGGGTTGGGCAGCCTTCTTCACCGGTTCCGGCAGCCTGCTGGCCGAAACCATCCACTCCGTCGCCGACAGCGGCAACCAGATCCTGCTCTATCTCGGCCTGGTACAGTCCCGGCGCCCGCCCGACGCCGAACATCCCCTCGGTTACGGCAAGCTGACCTATTTCTGGAGTTTCATCGTCGCCATTCTGCTGTTTACCATGGGGGGCGTCTTCTCCATCTACGAGGGCTGGCAGAAACTCGGCGGCCACGGAGGCCTGCATCGACCGTGGATCGGGATCGTCATTCTGGTGTTCTCCATCGTGCTCGAAACCCTGAGCCTGCTGGGATGCCTGAGGGAAATCGCCCGGGTGCGCGGCCGACGCTCCTTGTGGCAGTGGTTGAAGGCCACCCGCAACGCCGAACTGGTGGTGATCCTGGGGGAGGATTGCGCCGCCCTCGTCGGCCTCACGCTGGCCTTGGCCGGCCTAGGAGTCGCGGCGCTGACCGGCGATCCGGTCTATGACGCCATGGGATCCATGGCTATCGGCATGGTCCTGATTCTGGTTTCACTGTTCATCGCCTTCCACATCCGTACCCTCATCGTGGGCCGTTCCGCCGAACCCGAGCTGGTAGGGGTGATCCGGGAGGTCATCGAGGAAGACGAGCGCATCGAAGACCTGCTGAACCTGATCACCCTGCAGTTCGGCCCCGACGTCATGGTGGCCGCCAAGCTGCGCCTTCCCGCCCGGCTCACGGTGCAGGAGGCGGTCGAAAGCATCAACCGTCTGGAACGGCGGATCAAACGGGCCGTTCCCGCGGTGCGGTGGTGCTTCATGGAACCGGATCTTTTCGATTAGGTAACGGTATAATCAAGCCGGGCTGTAACTCAGGGTATCCATGAGATCGATCATGAATTCCACTTCCTCCTCGTCCACCGCTTCCCAGCGGGACACCCCCAGCCCTTTCAGAATTTCCGCCGTCTTGGCGTCGTCTCCCATGGCGATCAGCGCATCCCGCAGGTCAGCGACCCAATCCGCCAGCCGGGGGCCGGCCATGAGGTAGTGGTGGATCACCTGGATGTCGCTCCGCACCAGAACCCGCAGGCGATCCTGCACGGGCCGGCTCAACTCGTCGAAGGCCCTGGCGAGAAAGATGCCGGCGTCGCTTTCCCCACGGAACAGGCACTTGGCCACCAGGACGTAACTGTCACACCGATGCAGGGTCACGTTTTCCCGGTTCAAGCCGGCCGGTTCCAGCAGGATCATGCCCACCAGATGGACGTCGGGATCCCCCGTGGTGGCGATGCGGCTGCCGGGCTCGAGATCCTCTATCCGCTGAAACGGGCTGTCGGCGGAAACGGCGATCACCGCCTCGTCGGCCCCGTCCCCCGGTTTGACGAGGGCGACGAAGCCCTTTTCGCGCACCAAGGTCGCGGCGTCGTGGGGATTGGCGTAGATCAAGTCGATGCGGTCGGCCTCGATGGCCTGACGCAGGGCGGGAAAATGGTCCATCAATTCCAGGTGAAAGCGGAGTCCCGAAACCCGCTGCAACCAGGTATTGAAGACGAACCACCCGGCCAGATAGTCGGGACTGAAATCGGGACTGACGGTAAACACGTAACTCATCTCACCTCCCTTCCTCGGCCACCATGCGAGCGTAGAGCGCAATACATTCCTCCACCTTGCGCCGCTCCGGTTTGCGCCGCACCGAGGTGTAGCCCACGATCCGGCCGCGGCGCACGTTGGGAATGACGGTGGCCTTGACCCAGTAATAGGCCCCGTCCTTGCGCAGATTCTTGACGTACCCCTGCCAGATCTCCCCCGCCTGCACCGTCCGCCACAGATCGGCGAAGGCCGCCCTGGGCATGTCGGGATGGCGCAGGATGGAATGGGGTGCGCCAATCAGCTCGTCTTCGGTGTAGCCGGACATCTCCACGAAGGAGCGGTTGACATGGGTGATGATCCCCTCGGTGTCGGTGCGGGAGACGATCAAACGGCCGTCGGGATACGGCACCTCCTCGTCCGTCACCAGGACCCGGCGGGGGCCGACCCCGAACAGGTCCAGGGTGTATTCTCGATAGTCGCCGCTGACGTCCGCCGGATTCATGTCGCTGAGCATGGCGCTGCCCTCAAATCATCTCGGCGATGTTTTCCGCGGCGCGCTTGACGTCCAGGAAGATCAATCCCAGCTTGGCCTGGGGCTTGGCCAACACGGTCAACACCGCTTCTCTGCCGGCATGGGTCATGAGCACATAACCATTGTTGCCTTTGATCAACACCTGCTCCAGCTCGCCCCGGGCCAGTTCCTGGGCGGTGCGGTCCCCCAAAGACAGCATGGCGGCGCTCATCGCCCCCACCCGGTCCTCGTCCATTCCCTGGGGAAGCACAGCCGCCATCATCAAGCCGTCGGTGGAGATCACGCCGGACGCCTCGATGTCGGCGGACGTCCCGTTCAGCTCGGTCAGGATCGATGTCAAGATTTCCTCGCGCATTCTCAGGTCTCCGAAAAGAGTTTACAAAGGGATGGAAGAGGGGGCGTAGCGGTTCGTCAAAATCCACACCAGATCGACGAAATGCGGATGATTGAAATGAGGAATGCCGGTCATGACCAGGGCGAAACAATGCCGCCCGATGTGAAGCGGCCAGATGCCCAGGCGGCTGTGCCCCCCCGCGTCGATCATACCCCAAGCCTGGGTTTCCAGGCCAAGGCGGTCTGCCAGCAGGCGTCGGTGGCGCTGATGGAGGGACAACAGGTCCGCACTCAAAGCCGCCAGCTCTTCCGCCGTTTGGTGGGGAAAACCGCTGGAGGCGATGTAGAAACCCTGAGGGTCGGCCAACAGCGTGCCGCCGCCGTCGCTCAGGCCGGCCAGCAACCCGGGAAGGACCTCCTCCAGAGGGCGGTCCGTGACCGTCCGCGGCTCGGCCAGTTCCTGCACCCACCCCCGGCGCCACAACCGTTCCAGAAGGGCGGAAACCGCTTCCGGGGAATCCCCCTCGCAGCACTCCTCCCAGAAGTCGTCCGCCGTCTCCGGCGTCTCGGTCAAGCTCAGCAGACGGCGCAGAAAACGCCTTTCCAGGGTATCCTCGACCGAGGCCACCGCATGGTAGGCACCCTCGGGGGTGGGCAGCCAATAGCGGCCCTCACGGTGAGGCGGTAGGTTCATGCTCCCCTCCCTCGATGGACAGACCGGGATCGATATGCAACAGCAGGGCCTGGATCAACAACGACACGTCGGCGCGGCGCCGGGCGTCGACCTCCAGCACCGGCGCGCGGAAACCGAGCCTGGCCAGCTCGTGGTGATACGCCTCCAAGGGGGGCTGGGCCTTCAAATCCATACGGGTGACCCCAACCGCCAGGCCGGTGGATGCCACGAACGAGCGAAAACTGTCGAGGAAACGCCGCAAATCGTGGAGCGGATCGGCCCGGTTGTTGTCGATCAACAGGATCAGACCGATACCCCCCTCGGTCAGAATGTCCCACATGAAATCGAAGCGTTCCTGGCCCGGCGTGCCGTACAGATGAACCTTGCCGCCGTCCGGCAGATGCAACACTCCGTAATCCAGCGCGACCGTGGTGGCGGGCTTGCGCAATCTGGTCAGATCGCTGGCCGCCGCGTCGGTCTGAATCGGCGGCTCGTCGCTGATGCTGGCGATGGCGGTGGTCTTGCCCACCCCCACGGGGCCGGCGAAAATGAGTTTTCGATACTTCATCGCTGTCTTCCTATTTCCCCCGCAGTCGTTTCATGATCCGCTGAAACAGCCCCTGGCGCTCCGAAACCCGGGGCGCTTCGGTCACCGGCTCCGTCGCGGCGGCGTGAACTTCTGGAAACCGCAACAGCTGTAAGGCCGATGCCGCGCTGACGAAACCGGCGACTTCCGCCATTGGCAAACGCAATACTCGGGCCGCCGCCAAAGTCGTCTGCGCTCTCCGGTACAGCAACGCGGCGATCGGCAGCGCCTGAGGCGGATGCCAGTAGCGGGTCAAGTTGGGCCATTGCCGCAACTGCAACGGCCGATCCGGCGCGACGGACCTCGGCAGCCGGCCGGCGGCGTTCCACCAGGCCACTTTCCACAGGAAAGCGTCCATCCTTTGAGCACCGGGGGGCGGCTCCCGCAGACCGGCCTCGGGATCCGGCTGAATGACCGTCTGCGGGCCGCCCTCCCCCCTCAGACGCACCACGCGGTGCAAGGGCAAGCGGCAGAACGCCCGCAGTTTACGATCGTCGGCATCCACCCACACCAGGCGCTGACGGGGGTAGATCACGATCGGCTCCCAACCGAGATCGATCCGAAGGGTCATCTCGGTCGCCAGCGCCTGACGATAGGCCGCCACCAACAGGTTCTGAAGATAGTCCCTCGGTTCGTAGAACGCCGCCTCGTCCGCCGTCGGATCGATGTCCCCGGCAGGGGACCGGGGCTCCGGAAGGTCGGCGCCAGCCGAAGGCCGCTGTGGCGCCGGTCGCTCCTGGCGTTCCAGAATTCGTTCCAAGGCTTGGGCCAATTCCCGGGACTGGAGGGGCTTTTTCAGCCATACCCCCTCTTCCCCCTCGACTTCCCGGAGCGACAACAGGATCAGCGGCCGGGGCGGCTGACGCCGTCGTTCAGCGGCGAGCAGCTCACCGGCGCCGTGACCGTCCAGGTCGATGATGCAGATGTCCGCCTGCTCCGCCGCCACCACCCTGGCCCGGCAATTCTGGCTCAAGACGTGCGCCAGCAGGCTGTGAAAGCGCGGCGGCGCGCCGAGGATGGCGACGTTGGCCCGCTTCACGGCTTCCTGCCTCTGAAATTCGACTCACCCGCCCCGAGCTTTCCCACGACACCCGGGTGCAGCACGGCCCGCGGGGAGAAAGGCAGGTGGGACAGGGGAATCTCAGCATTGAGATAACGGTATAATTCGTCGGCGCACTTCCCGCTCAACCGATCTCGTACCTGACGGAACAGGCGCCAGCGCAGCGCCCGACCCCGCTCCTGCAGAACCGTCATCAAATCGAGCAAGGCCGCATAAGTGGCTTCCGGGTC
>JALSGR010000046.1 GCA_026982635.1 Methylothermaceae bacterium
ACCTGGGTGGCGAGGATGTGGCGGATGTGGAGTTCCGAGCAGATCCCGAGCAGCAGGGCGTTGATGCCGACGGTGTCGGCGTGGGTCAGTTCGGTGAGGTTGCCGACGCCCATGAGGATTTCAGCGTCCGGGTAACGGCGCCGGACTTCGTGGTAGCGCACGATGGAGGCGGTGAAGCCGAAATGGATCGGTTCCAGGATGGGATCGAGCAGGTAGGGCCGGCCGCGGCGTTCGAGCGCCTCCACCGCACGGTCGAGGGTGGCCAGATCCGTGGGCGGCTGGGGGATGAGCACGGGCACGGTGTCCACCTCGTCGGCGATCCAGACGGTTTTCTCATGCAGGCTGAGCATGAAGTCGGCCCCGGCCCGGCCGCCGCGCAGCAGGTCGTCGGGATTGAGGGAGTCGATGCTGGTGGTGAAACCTTCCGCCTTGAGGGCCTGGAAGGTTTCTTCCAGGTGGGGGAACTCGGTGTCCGGCAGACAGCCCACGTCGATGACGTCGGCGCCGTGGTCACGGTACCAGCGGGCCTGATCGAGGATCTGGGCCACCGTCATCCGGGGGGCGTCGGTGATTTCGGCGAAGATCTGGATGTCGTAGCGCGACAGGTCCGGGACGACCTGTTCGTGGCCGAAGAAGGCGGGCAGGTCCTTCAGGTCGTCGGGGCCCCGTTGCACTGGAACCCCCAGGTCCCGCGACAGAGCCTCCAGGTCGCCGCGGCAGCGTCCCGGCACCAGGATGCGGTCGGCGCCGAAGGTATCCTTGAGGCGGCGGCGGATCATGTCGGCGGTCATGAGCGCGGCCACCGTCAGCCCCAGTTGGTGGACGGTGTAGTCGAAATCCGGCTGCATCGCCTCCAGGATCCGGCGTAGCTGCTTTTCCGCCAGTTTGCCGGTGAGAAAGAGGATGTGTTCGCGTTTGTCGGCCATCTGCCCGGGTTTGGGGACGTTGGGGGCTATATACTATCATTCGACTTTTCTCAGGCCCGGAAATGCCGATGAAAGCGAACTTCCTCACCCGACTGCACGATCCCCGGCCCATGATCATGGGCATCCTCAACGTCACCCCCGACAGTTTTTCCGACGGCGGCCGCTACACCGCGGTGGCGGCAGCGGTGGCCCAAGGTTTGCATATGGTCGAGGAAGGCGCCGAAGTCATCGATGTGGGCGGTGAATCCACCCGGCCTGGCGCCGAGCGGGTGATGGCGGACGAACAGATACGCCGGGTCGTGCCGGTCATCGCAGCACTCAAGCCCCGCTTGCCACCGGGCCGTTTCATCAGCATCGACACCACCCTGGCGCCGGTGGCCGAGGCCGCCCTCGACGCCGGTGCCGATTTCGTCAACGACGTGTCCGCCGGGCGCGACGATCCGGCCCTGCTGGATCTGGTGGCCCGCCGCGGCGTCGCCATCGTCCTCATGCACATGCAGGGCACCCCCAAGACCATGCAGGACGATCCCCGCTATGAAGACGTGGTGACGGAGGTGCGGGACTTCCTATTCCAGCGGGTCGAAGCGGCTCGGCAGGCCGGTATTCCCCGGGAGGCCATCGTCCTCGATCCGGGCATCGGTTTCGGCAAGCGCCGCGACGACAACCTAGCGTTGATGGCGCACCTGGACACCCTGACCGCCACCGGTTATCCGGTCCTGCTCGGCACCAGCCGCAAACGCTTCATGGGGGCGGTGCTTGAGGTGAGAGAGCCCACCGAGCTGGTGAGCGCCACGGTGGCCACCACCGCGCTCGGGGTGATGGCCGGCGTGCGTATCTTCCGGGTCCACGATGTGAAAGAAAATCATCAGGCGATGACGGTGGCCTGGGCCATCCGTCAGGCCCGCCGGGGCTTGCCTCATAGTTGACTTCGGTGGTAGGTTTTAGGTTTCCTGGACTGCAACGGAGGGGATGCGATGGGTTGGCGTGAGCGTGGACCGGAACGAACCTACAGCGATGCGGAAATCGAAGCCCGGCTCCGGGAGGAATTGCCCCACTGGTACTACGAGAAGGGCTGGATCCGGCGCAAGTACAAGACCGCCGGGTGGAAGGCGACCCTGATGGTGGTCAACACCGTCGGCCATCTGGCCGAGGCGGCTTTTCACCATCCCGATCTGACCGTTTCCTATGCCTTCGTCATCGTCAAACTGATGACTCATTCGGCCAAAGGGATCACCGACAAGGACTTCGAGCTGGCGAAGAAGATCGAGGAAGTGGTGATGTGGCGGCCGGGTGAGGATAGCGCCCTGGAGGGGACGCCGGACGATCCCCGCTTCAAGTACATCAAATACGATTGAAACGGGAAATTTCACCGCAGAGGCGCAGAGAACTCCGCGTCCTCTGCGGTGAGAGCAATCAGATCTTGCCTTCCAGGCCCATCTGATAGTACTTGTGGACGATCTTGTCCTGGTTCTCCAGCAGCCAGTCGATGTCCGGCTGGTTGTGCATGGCCTTGTGGATCGCCAAGGCGGTGGCCTTGCGGTGGATCTCGAACAGGGCCTTGTGGTCGCACTCGTAGTCCTCGTTGCCCACCATCGGGTTGAGCCACACCGAGACGATGATGCCGAGATCGTTGACCCGGTCCTTGGGGATGTCGCCGGCGCGCACGGCGTCGAGCACACCGTTGGCGATGGCGCCCTGGACCGTGCCCATGAGTATGTTGGTGTACTTCTTGGCCATCTTGCCCTTGACGGTGACCTTGCTCACCATCAGGGTCAAGGGGCGGACCTGGATGTCGGTGTTGAGGATGGCGAAGACGCGGCTGTGACCGGGAACCTGGTCGCCGGTGAGGGTGGCCAGGGCGGTGCCCACGGGGCCGTCCAGTTCGCCGATGATGACTTCCGGTTCGGCGGCGGTTCCCGGCGGTCCCCCGGCCACCAGGGCTTCGCCGCTACGCAGGACGATACGTTCGCTCATGGATGCTCTCCTTGTTGGTTGGTGAATGACGAAGTGTCCGATAGCTTACGTTCCTGGGAGGGAAAGTCAAATCCGTCCAGCGCAAGAGCGGGTATACTAAGGCGTTCGACGAACATGCGGGATTCCGCCATGAAGGAAATGGAAAAGATCTATGCCGAGTTGATCAAGGCGGTGGGCGAGGACATCGGCCGGGAAGGGCTGGTGGATACCCCCCGGCGGGCGGCCGCGGCGATGCGTTATCTCACCAGCGGTTATCGTCAGTCCCTGGAGAACGTACTCAACAACGCCATCTTCGAGGCCGACACCGAGGACATGGTGATCGTCCGCAACATCGAGCTGTATTCGTTGTGTGAACACCATCTGCTGCCGTTCATCGGCAAGTGCCACGTGGGTTATCTGCCCAGCGGCAAGGTCATCGGCCTGTCCAAGGTGGCCCGGATCGTGGAAATGTATTCGCGCCGGCTCCAGATCCAGGAGCGCCTCACCAAGCAGATCGCCGACGCTATTCAGCGCGCCGTCGAGCCTCGGGGGGTGGCGGTCGTCGTCGAGGCCAAACACCTGTGCATGATGATGCGGGGGGTGGAGAAGCAGAATTCGGTGATGACGACGTCGGCGATGCTGGGGCTGTTCCGCGAGCGGATCAGCACCCGTTCCGAATTCCTCGATCTCATCGACCGCGCCGTCTAGGTGAAGACCGGGATTCTGCTGGTCAATCTGGGCACGCCCGCGGCGCCGACTGCTGCGGCGGTGCGCCGCTATCTGGCCGAATTCCTCGGCGATCCCCGGGTGGTTCCGCTGCCGCGGCCGTTGTGGCTTCCTCTGCTGCACGGGGTGATCGCTCCCCTGCGGGCCCCGCGGGTGGCCCGTTCCTATCGTTCCATCTGGACGGCGGAAGGCTCGCCCCTGGCGGTCCATTGCCGAAAACTGGCCCGATCCCTGGCCCGGGCGCTGGATCTGCCGGTGGCCGTCGCCATGCGTTACGGCGACCCCGGGGTTGCCGAAGGAATCGACGCTCTGCTGGAGCAAGGGGTGGAAGCCGTTTTCCTGCTGCCGCTCTACCCCCAGTATTCCCAGGCCACCACCGCCTCGGTGTTCGACCGCTTCGTCGCGCTGTTAGGGGAACGATCCTGTCAGCCGTCGTTCTGTTTTCGCAGCGATTACCATGCCGAACCGGCCTACGTCGAGGCCGTCGCTGCCCGGATCCGGGATTTCTGGCAGACCCACGGCCGTCCCCAGAAGCTGCTGATGTCCTTTCACGGACTGCCGGAAAAAAGCCGTCGCCAGGGTGACCCCTATTACGACCAGTGTTGCACTTCCGCCGCGCTGATCGCCCGGGCTTTGGAGCTGAGGGCGTCGGAGTGGCAGCTGGTGTTTCAGTCCCGTTTCGGTCCGGCCCGCTGGCTGGGTCCCTATTGCGTGGAAGTGTTGCGGCAGTTGCCCGCCCAGGGCATCCGTGAGGTGGACGTGGTCTGTCCCGGATTCGCCGTCGATTGTCTGGAGACCCTGGAGGAGATCGCCCGGACCAACCAGGCGGTTTTTCTCGAAGCCGGCGGCGAACGTTACCGTTACATCCCGGCGCTCAACGACTCGCCGTATCATGTCGAGATGCTCCGGGCATTGATAAATTGCCGGATCTGAGAAGGCGGAGTCCGGCGAGAAACGCGGAGGTGAAAGACATGCAGCACGCTCACGATTGCGTCTTGTGCCGTGTGATGCGCGCCATGGCCTTCAGCGGCCTGGGGGCGGCCATCGGTGGTTTCGGCGCCCTGTACCTGTTCGGTGCCAGCCGTGAGATCGCCCTCATGGCCGC
>JALSGR010000047.1 GCA_026982635.1 Methylothermaceae bacterium
GGTGACAATGTGAAGATCACGGTGAAGCTGATTGCCCCGATTGCGATGGAAGAGGGTTTGCGGTTTGCCATTCGGGAAGGCGGGCGCACGGTCGGGGCCGGCGTGGTCTCCAAAATCATCGAGTAAGTGAATTCCATGGAAAAACGCCAACGTATTCGCATCCGATTGAAGGGCTTCGACCATCGCCTGGTGGAGCAGTCCACCCAGGAGATCGTCGAGACCGCCAAGCGTACCGGGGCCCAGGTGTTAGGTCCCATTCCGCTGCCGACCAAGAAAGAGCGTTATACGGTTCTGATCTCACCCCATGTCAACAAGGACGCCCGGGATCAGTACGAGATCCGAACCCACAAACGCTTGATCGATATCGTCGAACCCACCGACCGGACCGTTGACGCCCTCATGAAGCTGGATCTGGCGGCCGGGGTCGACGTGCAAATCAAATTGAATTGAGGACGTTGCCATGACGATTGGAGTAGTCGGGCGCAAATGCGGCATGACGCGGGTGTTCGCCGAGGATGGCCGATCCATCCCGGTGACGGTGATCCAGGTGGAGGAAAACCGTATCACCCAGTTGCGCACTTTGGAGCGTGACGGTTATCGGGCCGTGCAGGTGACCACGGGGACGAAAAAGCCTTCCCGCCTGCGCAAGCCGGAGGCCGGCCATTTCGCCAAGGCGGGTGTCGAACCCGGCCGCGGTCTCTGGGAGTTCCGCCTGGAGGAAGGCGAAGGGGAGGGCCTCCAGGTGGGTGCCACGGTGGGTGTCGATCTGTTCAGCGAAGGGCAATACGTCGACGTCATCGGTACCACCATCGGTAAAGGTTTCGCCGGGACCATCAAGCGTCATCATTTCAACAGTCAGGACGCCAGTCACGGCAACTCCCTCTCCCACCGGGTGCCGGGCTCCATCGGCCAGTGTCAGACTCCCGGCCGGGTATTCAAGGGCAAGCGCATGGCCGGTCACATGGGGAACGTGCGGCGTACCGTGCAGAATCTGCAGATCGTCGCCGTCGACAAAGAGCGCAATCTGTTGCTGGTCAAGGGGGCGGTCCCTGGGCACAAGGGTGCGGATGTCGTGGTTCGGCCCGCCATCAAAGCGAAAAAGGATTAAGCCATGAGTGTTGAGATACCCGTCGTTCACGAAACGGATTCGGCGCAGCCGGTCGCGGTTTCCGAAGCGGTTTTCGGTCAGGCCTTCAACGAGCCGTTGGTGCATCAGGTGGTGACCACCTATCTGACCAACGGTCGTGCCGGTACCAAGGCCCAGAAGAACCGCTCGGCGGTCAGCGGCGGCGGCAAGAAGCCCTGGCGCCAGAAAGGCACCGGTCGGGCGCGCGCCGGCAGTATTCGAAGCCCCCTTTGGCGGGGTGGCGGGGTGACGTTCGCCGCTTCTCCCCGGGATTATCGCCAGAAACTGAACAAAAAGATGTATCGGGCCGGCATGCGGTCCATCGTTTCCGAGTTGTTGCGTCAGAACCGCCTGGCGGTCAGTGCGGACCTGATTCCCGATGAGCCCAAGACCAAGGCGTTCGTCGGCAAGCTGCAGGCCTATGGCTTGGGGCGTCGGATTCTGATTCTGGTGGAGCGGGAGAATCCAGCGCTGGAACAGGCGGTGCGCAATGTGCCCAACGTGCAGGTGAGCGAAGCCAGTCGCGTCGATCCCGTCTCCCTGGTGGCGGCCGACAAGGTCGTGGTCACCGTGGAAGCGGCAAAGGTTTTGGAGGAGCGTCTGTCATGAACGTAAATCAGCTGGAACTGATGAATGTGCTGCTGGCTCCGGTCATCTCGGAAAAGAGCACCCGGGTGGCGGATACGGAAAACTGTTTCGTCTTCAAGGTCCGCAAGGATGCGACCAAGGCTCAGGTGAAAAAGGCGGTGGAACTCATGTTCGGCGTCGAAGTGGCGTCGGTGCGCACCTTGAACGTGACGGGGAAGTCCAAACGTTTCGGCCGCATTCTCGGTAAGCGTCCGGATTGGAAGAAAGCCTATGTGCGCTTGAAACCGGGGCACGAAATCGACCTCTCCGCGGCCTGATAGAAACTGGAAAAATCAATCGAAGCAGGAATACCGAATATGGCCATTATCAAGTGCAAGCCCACTTCGCCGGGACGCCGTTTCGTCGTTCGGGTCAAGACCGAAGGTTTGTGGCAGGGGGATCCCTACGAACCTTTGGTGGAAAAACTGACCAAGACGGGCGGTCGCAACAATGTCGGACGTATCTCCACTCGTCACCGCGGTGGGGGACACAAGCGCCGCTACCGGATCATCGATTTCAAGCGAGACAAGATGGGCATTCCGGGCAAGGTGGAACGGCTGGAATACGATCCCAATCGCAGCGCCCATATCGCCCTGATCCTGTACCGGGATGGCGAACGACGTTACATCGTGGCGCCCAAGGGATTGCAGGTGGGGCAGGAAATCATCGCCGATACCGAGACGCCGGTGAAAGTGGGCAACTGTATGCCCCTGCGCAACATGCCGGTGGGTACCCTGGTGCACTGTGTGGAGCTGCGACCGGACAAGGGGGCCCAGCTGGCGCGCAGTGCCGGGACCTCGGCCCAGTTGCTGGCCAAAGAGGGGGTCTATGCCACCTTGCGGCTGCGTTCCGGTGAAATGCGCAAGGTGCACATCGACTGCAAGGCCGTGATCGGTGAAGTCGGCAATTCCGAGCACAATCTGGAATCGTTGGGCAAGGCGGGCGCCAGTCGCTGGCGCGGTCGCCGTCCCACGGTTCGCGGTGTGGCCATGAACCCGGTGGATCATCCCCACGGCGGCGGGGAAGGGCGTAACAAGGGCAAGCATCCCACCTCGCCCTGGGGTCAGCCTACCAAAGGTTACAAGACCCGCCGCAACAAGCGTACCGAGAACATGATTGTGCGGCGGCGGAAAGCGAAATAAACCAGTTGAGAGGAAAAGGCAGTGCCACGTTCGATTAAGAAAGGTCCATTCGTCGATCATCATCTGATGAAGAAGGTCGAACAGGCCGTTGCGAGTCGCAGCAAGCGGCCGATCAAAACCTGGTCGCGCCGTTCGATGATCGTTCCGGAGATGATCGGGCTGACCATCGCCGTGCACAATGGCCGCCAGCACGTTCCGGTGTTGATCACCGAGAACATGGTCGGCCACAAGCTGGGCGAGTTCGCTCCGACCCGCACGTTCCGGGGTCATGCGGCGGACAAGAAGTCGAAGTAGTTCAGGAGGGATCGTATGGAAGTAGCAGCCAAACTGCGTTACGCCCGAATCTCGGCCCAGAAGTGTCGTTTGGTGGCCGATCAGGTGCGTGGCCTGCCGGTGGACAAAGCCCTGGACATTCTGCGTTTCAGCAACAAGAAGGCCGCCGGCCTGGTGCGCAAGGTGTTGGAATCGGCCATCGCCAATGCGGAACACAACGAAGGGCTCGACATCGACGAATTGAAGGTTTCCACCATTCACGTCGATGAGGGTCCGGTCATGAAGCGCATCAAGCCGAGGGCCAAGGGGCGGGCCGACCGGATCCTGAAGCGCACCTGCCATATCACCGTCAAAGTAGCTGAGAGCGAATAACATGGGACAGAAAGTACATCCGATAGGGTTTCGGCTTGGGTATATCAAGGACTGGAATTCCCGTTGGTATGCCAGTTCCAGGGATTATTCCCGCCTGTTGCATCAGGATTTGGAGGTGCGTGATTTCATCAAGCGACGGCTGGCGCACGCCTCCGTCAGTCGGGTGCACATCAGTCGTGCCGCCAACAACGCCCGGATCACCATCCACACCGCTCGCCCCGGTTTGGTGATCGGTAAGAAGGGGGAAGACATCGACAAGCTGCGCCGGGAAGTCGGTGCCAGGATGGGGATTCCTTTGCAGATCAACGTCGAGGAAATCCGTAAGCCGGAGCTGGATGCCCAGTTGGTGGCCGAAAGCGTGGCCCAGCAGCTGGAGCGGCGCATCATGTTCCGCCGTGCCATGAAGCGGGCGGTGCAGAACACCATGCGCCGAGGGGCGGAAGGGATCAAGATCAACGTCGCCGGCCGCCTGGGTGGTGCCGAGATCGCACGCAGCGAATGGTATCGGGAAGGCCGGGTGCCGCTGCATACCTTGCGGGCGGACATCGATTACGGTTTTGCCGAAGCCAAGACGACCTACGGCGTTTTGGGCGTCAAGGTATGGATTTTCAAGGGCGAGGTGTTCGAGGAGATCACCCGTCCCGAGGCGAAATAGGAGGGCGGTATGCTGCAGCCGAAACGGACCAAGTATCGAAAACAGCAAAAAGGCCGCAACACCGGTTTGGCGTGGCGCGGCAACAAAGTCAGCTTTGGGGAGTACGGCCTCAAGGCGTTGGGCCGCGGGCGCATTACCGCCCGCCAGATCGAGGCGGCTCGTCGCGCCATTACCCGTCATGTGCGTCGCGGCGGAAAGTTGTGGATCCGCATATTTCCCGACAAACCGATCACCCGCAAACCGTTGGAAGTGCGGATGGGGAAAGGAAAGGGCAGCGTCGAGTATTGGGTGGCCGAGATCAAGCCCGGGATGATGCTGTATGAGATCGAAGGCATTCCGGAGGATGTGGCACGGGAAGCCTTTCGCCTGGCGGCGGCCAAGTTGCCCGTGAAAACCACGTTTGCAGTACGGACGGTAATGTGATGAAGGCCAGTGAATTGCGAGAAAAGAGCCGGGAAGAGCTGGAAAGCCTGTTGGTCGATCTGTACAAGGAGCAGTTCAACCTGCGAATGCAGAAGGGAACCGGAGCGCTAACCAAGCCGGATCAGTTGCGCAAGGTCCGGCGGGATATCGCGCGGGTGAAAACGATATTGGGCGAAATGGCGAGAGCTTCAGCATGAGTGAGAATCAGGAAAAGATCCGGACCCTTACCGGCAGGGTGGTCAGCAACAAGATGGACAAAACCATCACCGTGCGGGTCGACCGTCTGGTCAAGCACCCGCTGTACGGCAAGTACATCAAACGTTCCACGAAACTGCTGGCGCACGACGAGGAAAACCAGTGCCGTGAAGGGGATTTGGTGGCCATCACGTCGTGCCGGCCGTTGTCCAAGCGCAAGGCATGGACGCTGGTGAAGATTCTGGAACGAGCCAAGTAAGGAGAACCGTCATGATTCAGATGCAGACAAAGCTCGAGGTGGCTGACAACAGTGGAGCCAAGAAGGTCCAGTGCATCAAGGTGCTGGGCGGTTCCCTGCGGCGCTACGCCAACATCGGCGACATCATCAAGGTCAGCGTCAAGGACGCCATTCCCCGCGGGCGGGTCAAGAAGGGCGAAGTCTATAACGCGGTGGTGGTGCGTACCAAGAAAGGCGTGCGTCGTCCCGACGGTTCGGTGATCCGTTTCGATACCAATGCGGCCGTGCTGCTCAACAACCAGTTGCAGCCGATAGGCACCCGTATCTTCGGGCCGGTCACCCGGGAACTGCGTACCGAGCGCTTCATGAAGATCATTTCACTGGCGCCCGAAGTGCTTTGAGAAAGGGTTGAGGGATATGCGAAAGATCAAGAAAGGCGACGAGGTCATCGTCCTGACTGGAAAGGACCGGGGTAAGCGGGGTACGGTGAAGCAGGTTTTGGCCAATGACCGCGTCATCGTCGAGGGGATCAACGTGGTCAAGAAACACCAGAAGCCGAACCCGGCGCGGGGGATTCCCGGCGGCATCGTCGAGAAGGAACTGCCTATCCACGTTTCCAACGTGGCGATCTACAATCCGCAAACCGAAAAGCCGGACCGCGTCGGATTCCGCTTTCTGGAGGACGGCCGCAAAGTGCGTTATTTCAAATCCACCAACGAAGTGATTGACCTCTAAGGGCGGCGGCATGACGAAACCAAGACTGGAAACCGAGTACAAAGAACGGATCGTCCCGGAATTGATGAAGCGCTTTAATTACCGGTCGGTGATGCAGGTGCCCCGGATCACCAAGATCACCGTCAACATGGGGTTGGGCGAAGCGGTCGCCGACAAGAAGGTTCTGGAACATGCCATGAACGATCTGGCGTTGATCACCGGCCAACGTGGCGTGGTGACCCGGGCTCGCAAGTCCATCGCCGGCTTCAAGATCCGTGAGGGTATGCCCATCGGCTGCAAGGTCACGTTGCGGCGGGAGCGCATGTACGAATTCCTCGATCGTCTGATCAACGTTGCCATGCCCCGAATTCGGGATTTCCGTGGATTGAGCCCCCGATCGTTCGACGGGCGCGGAAATTACACCGTAGGGGTGAAGGAGCAGATCATCTTTCCGGAGATCGATTACGACAAGATCGATGCGATCCGCGGCATGGATATCACCATCACCACCAGCGCGGATAATGACGAAGAGGGGCGCGCTCTGTTAGAATCGTTCAATTTCCCATTCAGGAGCTGATAATGGCAAAGAAGTCCATGGTTGCGCGCGAGGCACGGCGCCAAAAATTGGTGGCCCGATATGCCGCCAAGCGGGCGGCGCTGCGGGCGGTTTTGAAAGATCCGGAAGCCTCCTTCGAGGACAAGATGGAAGCGCAGCGCAAGTTGCAGGAATTGCCGCGCGATTCCTGTCCGGTGCGTGTTCGAAACCGTTGTCATCTGACAGGGCGTCCCCGGGGCTATTACCGCAAGTTCGGGCTGGGGCGCAACAAATTGCGGGAGTTGGCTATGCGTGGTGACGTGCCCGGTGTCACCAAGGCGAGTTGGTGAGAGGTTAGTGGCGATGAGTATGAGCGATCCGATCGCGGATATGTTGACCCGTATCCGCAACGCCCAGCACAGGAGAAAGGTCAGCGTGACCATGCCTTCCTCCAAGCAGAAGGAGGCCATCTGCCGGGTTTTGGCCGAAGAAGGATATATCGAGGGATTCGAGGTGGAACGTGAAGGCAACAAGGCCTTTTTGACCATCCGATTGAAATATTTCGAAGGCCGCCCGGTGATCGAACACATTCAGCGGGTGAGCAAACCAAGCCGGCGGATTTACAAAGGCAAAGACGAATTGCCGAAGGTCCAGGGAGGGCTTGGAATTGCCATCGTGACCACCCCGAAAGGGGTCATGACCGACAAGGCGGCCCGCAAGCAGGGGTTCGGCGGCGAAGTCATCTGTGTCGTCGCCTAATGTGGACAAGGGTTCTTAGCATATGTCGAGGATAGCGAAAAAACCGATCCCCCTTCCCCAAGGTGTGGAGGTCAAGCTTCAGGGGCAGGACATCGAAGTCAAAGGGCCCAAGGGCCAGTTGTCCTGGCGCGTTCATGATCATGTGGAAGTCGTTCTGGAGGACGGTGTCGTCCAGGTGCGGCCTCGTCTCAACGCCAAGCAGGCCGTTGCCCTGGCGGGAACTATGCGCGCTTTGATCAACAACATGGTGACCGGCGTCAGCCAGGGATTCGAAAAACGCCTGCTGCTGCAGGGGGTGGGTTATCGCGCCCAGGTGCAGGGCAAAAAGCTCAATCTGAGCCTCGGGTTCTCCCATCCGGTGATCTATGAAATCCCGGAGGGGATTACCGTCGAAACCCCGAGTCCCACCGAAATCGTGGTCAAGGGTTCCGACAAGCAGCAGGTCGGTCAGGTGGCGGCTGAAATTCGCGCTTTCAGACCCCCCGAGCCTTACAAAGGCAAGGGTGTCCGCTATGCGGACGAACACGTGGCAAGGAAAGAGGCGAAGAAGAAGTAGAGGTTAGCAAGAGTGAGCGTAGACAAGAAAGCAGCGCGGATGCGGCGTGCGGCGAAGGCACGGGCGAGAATCCGGCGGGTAGGGATCCACCGTTTGACGGTTCACCGGACCCCGAAGCACATTTATGCCCAGATCACCACGGCGGATGGTTCGCGGGTGCTGGCGGCCGCTGCGACGGTCCAGCCGGACATTCGTTCCCAGTTGAAGAGCACCGGAAACATCGAGGCGGCCAAGCTGGTCGGGGCCGCGATCGCCGCCAAGGCGAAAGAGGCGGGTATCGAGGAAGTGGCATTCGATCGGTCCGGCTTCAGGTATCATGGTCGGGTCAAGGCCCTGGCCGAAGCGGCCCGCGAGGGCGGATTGCGGTTTTAGGAGAGCGGAACAATGGCAAACGGAGCAACGCAGACTGACGGTGAACTGCTGGAAAAGCTGGTGGCGGTTCGTCGCGTCGCCAAGGTGGTGAAGGGCGGCAGGCAGTTCGGTTTCACCGCCCTGACCGTGGTGGGTGACGGCAACGGCCGGGTGGGTTTCGGCCTGAGCAAGGCGCGCGAGGTACCGGTGGCGATCCAGAAGTCGCTGGAGCAGGCGCGCAAGAACATGGTTCAGGTGAAGTTGCGCGGTGACACCCTCCAGTATCCCATCACGGTGACGGAAGGGGCGGCCAAGGTTTACATGCAGCCCGCTGCTGAGGGGACGGGGATCATCGCCGGGGGAGCCATGCGTGCGGTCTTCGAAGCGGTCGGGGTCCACAACGTGCTGGCCAAGTGCATCGGCACCACCAATCCCATCAATGTGGTGCGGGCTACCGTCAAGGGGCTGATGGAGATGCACGATCCGAAATACGTGGCGGCCAAGCGCGGCAAGTCGGTCAAAGAGATCTTGGGTTGATGCCATGGCAGACAAAAAACTGAAAGTGACCCTGGTACGCAGTAAAATAGGTCGAATTCGGTCCCATCGCGCCACGGTGACCGGTTTGGGATTGAAGCGCATGCACCAATCGGTGATCGTGGACGATACGCCCGAGATCCGGGGCATGATCCGGAAAGTGGCCTACATGTTGAATGTCGAGGAAGTGGAATAATGCGTCTCAACACATTGAAGCCGGCGCCGGGGAGCAAACCGGCACCCAAGCGGGTGGGTCGCGGTATCGGCAGTACGCTGGGAAAGACCTGTGGCCGTGGTCACAAGGGGCAGAAGGCTCGTTCCGGCGGTTACCACAAGGTCGGGTTCGAAGGGGGGCAGATGCCTTTGCACCGTCGTCTGCCCAAGGTCGGGTTTCGTTCCCGCACCCAGCGTTTCGTGGACGAAATCCGTCTCCACGAATTGAACAAACTACCGGGGGACGTGGTTGACCTGGAGGCTCTGCGCCAGGCCAATCTCATTTCCTCGATCGTCAAGCGGGTGAAAATCATCGCTTCCGGTCGCCTTGAACGGCCGGTCACGGTGAAAGGTCTGGCCGTGACCAAGGGGGCGCGTCGGGCGATCGAGGCAGCCGGCGGAAAGGTGGAGGATTCGTGAGTACCCCAAGTGCAGCGATGCTGGGTCGGTTCGGTAATCTGACCGAACTGCGCCAGCGCTTGCTTTTTCTCCTGGGTGCCCTGGTGGTGTTCCGCCTCGGGGCGCACATCCCCGTACCGGGGATCGATCCCAATGCGCTGGCCTTGATGTTCCAGCAGCAGGGAGGATCGATCCTGGACATGTTCAACATGTTCTCGGGGGGTGCCCTGAAGCGGCTCAGCATCTTCGCGCTGGGCATCATGCCCTACATTTCCGCCTCGATCATCATTCAGTTGCTGACCGTGGTGGTGCCGAAACTGGAGCAACTGAAGAAGGAAGGTGAGTCGGGGCGGCGCAAGATCACCCAGTACACCCGTTACGGCACCGTGATATTGGCCGCCTTCCAGTCGGTCGGGGTGGCCATCGCCCTGCAGAACCAGACCGCCGGCGGATTGCCGGTCGTCATCAATCCCGGGCCCCAGTTCGTTTTCATTACCGCGGTCACCCTGGTGACCGGAACCATGTTCCTGATGTGGTTGGGCGAACAGGTGACCGAGCGGGGCATCGGCAACGGGATCTCCATGATCATCTTCGCCGGGATCGTGGCGGGCTTGCCGTCCGCCGTGGCGGCGACTCTGGAGTTGGCCCGGACCGGTGAGATGAGTCCGCTGACCGTGGTGCTCCTGTTCGTGTTGGCCATCGCCGTGACCGCCTTCGTGGTCTATGTGGAGCGAGCTCAGCGCCGCATCCCCATCCACTATGCCAAACGCCAGGTGGGGCGGCAGGTGTACGGCGGGCAGCGCAGCTTTCTGCCGTTGAAACTGAACATGGCCGGGGTGATTCCGCCGATTTTCGCCTCCAGCATCATTTTGTTCCCGGCGACGGTGGCCAGTTGGTTCGCCAACGCGGAGGGGATGGAGTGGCTGCAGGACGTGGCGGCCGCCATTTCCCCGGGGCAGCCGCTTTATATCCTGTTGTATTCGGCAGCGATCATCTTTTTCTGTTTCTTCTATACCGCCGTGGTGTTCAACGCCAAGGAAACCGCCGAGAACCTGAAGAAGTCGGGGGCCTTCATTCCGGGAATCCGGCCGGGCTTGCAGACAGCCAGGTACATCGATTCGGTGCTGACCCGGCTGACGATGATCGGTTCTCTCTATATCACGCTGGTGTGTCTGTTGCCCAATTTTCTCATCATCTATTGGAACGTGCCGTTCTATTTCGGCGGGACGTCGTTGTTGATCATCGTGGTGGTGGTCATGGATTTCATGGCCCAGCTCCAGACCCATCTGATGTCCCAGCAGTACGAAGGTCTGATGCGCAAGGCCAATCTCAAGGGTCGCGGCACGGCCACGGGATTCACCCGCTGAGTCAATTCAAGGAGACTATTCATGAAAGTGCGAGCTTCGGTAAAGCGGATCTGCCGCAACTGTAAGGTGATCCGGCGCAAAGGCGTCGTTCGAATCATTTGCAAGGAACCCCGGCACAAGCAGCGCCAGGGTTGATTGAGCAGGTAACAGGAGACTAGCTAGATGGCGCGTATTGCGGGAGTCAACATTCCGGACCATAAACATGTGGTCATTTCCCTGACGGCGATTTATGGCATCGGCCGTTCGCGGGCTCGGGAAATCTGCGAGGCGGTGCAGATCGATCCGACCACCAAGGTCAAGGATCTGAGCGAAGAGCAGATCGATAAGATTCGTGCCGAGGTGGACAAGTACACGGTGGAAGGGGATCTGCGACGCGAAGTTTCCATGAATATCAAGCGCCTGATGGACCTGGGGTGCTATCGCGGTTTGCGTCATCGACGCGGTTTGCCGGTACGTGGTCAGCGCACCCGCACCAATGCCAGAACCCGCAAAGGTCCGCGGCGTCCGATTCGCAAGTAGTCAAACTGTCGATTGTCAAAGAGGTAACTGAATGGCGGCCCCGAGTCGTACCCGTAAGAAAATCCGCAGAGAAATCTCTGATGGGATCGCGCATATTCATGCGTCCTTCAACAACACCATCATCACCATTACCGACCGCAAGGGCAATACGCTGGCATGGGCTTCGGCCGGCGCGTGCGGCTTTCGTGGTTCCCGCAAGAGCACTCCCTTCGCCGCTCAGGTGGCGGCGGAGAAGGCGGGCAACATCGTCAAGGATTATGGCATGCGGAACCTCGACGTCCAGGTGAAAGGTCCCGGTCCCGGACGGGAATCCGCAGTGCGGGCGTTACACAACCTGGGATTCCGAATCGTGCAGATCGCCGACGTGACGCCCATCCCCCACAACGGCTGTCGTCCACCCAAGAAACGCCGCGTCTAAGGAGGAAGGCAAATGGCACGATATTTAGGACCTCGATGCAAACTGGCGCGCCGTGAAGGAACCGATCTGTTCTTGAAGAGCCGCGGCAAGTCGTTGGAAAACAAGTGCAAACTGGACCAGCCGCCGGGGCAGCATGGTCAGCGGCGTCGGGCGCGTTTGTCCAACTATGCGATGCAGCTGCGGGAGAAGCAGAAGATCAAGCGGATTTATCAGGTTCTGGAACGCCAGTTCCGCAACTATTACAAAAAGGCGGCGCGTCAAAAAGGTTCCACCGGCGAAAACCTGCTGTTCCTGCTGGAAAGTCGGCTCGATAACGTGGTCTATCGCATGGGTTTCGCCTCTACCCGAATCGAGGCACGCCAGCTGGTGAGCCACAAGGCCATCATGGTCAACGGCAAGGTCGTCAACATTCCTTCTTACCTGGTCAAGCCGGGAGACGTCATCGCCGTGCGGGAGAAGGCCAAGAAGCAGCAGCGGATCCAAGATGCGCTCACCGTCGCCCAGCAATACGGCTTTCCGTCCTGGGTGGAAGTGGATGTCGACAATATGTCCGGTGTGTTCAAGTCTCTGCCCGACCGTGCGGATCTGGGTTCGGACATCCAGGAACAGCTGGTCGTCGAATTGTATTCCAAGTAACCTGAGTGGTTAAAAGTATTTATGGTTGATCTTTTGCTGGAAGCGCACAAACCTCGTATCGTCGGTATCGAAACCGAGCGGTATCGCTCCAAGATTGCCATCGAACCGCTCGAGCGCGGTTATGGCCACACCTTGGGTAACGCCCTGCGCCGGGTTCTGTTGTCCTCGATTCCCGGTAGCGCCGTCACCGAGGTGCAGATCGAGGGGGTGTTGCACGAGTACATGCCCATCGAAGGTGTGCAGGAGGATGTCATCGACATTCTCCTCAATTTGAAGCAACTGGCGGTGATCCTTCACCAGGGGAATTCGGCGGAACTGAAGCTCACCAAGAAAGGCCCCGGTGTCGTCACCGCTGCTGACATCAGCGTCACCCACGATGTCGAAATCATCAACCCCGATCTGGTCATCGCCCATCTTACCGATGTCGGCGAGCTGAACATGACCTTGAAGGTGGAAAGGGGGCGGGGCTACCGGCCGGCTGTTCAGGAGGGTCGGGAGGAGGATCGGCCCATCGGTGTCCTGCGGCTCGATGCTTCCTTCAGCCCGATCCGAAAGGTGGCTTATCGGGTCGAAAGCACCCGTGTGGATCAGCGTACCGACCTGGATCGCCTGATTCTGGAGCTGGAAACCAACGGCACCGTCGATCCGGAAGGGTGTGTCAAACAGGCCGCCAGGATTCTCAGCGACCATCTGCGGGTGTTGGTGGATCTCAAAGAGGAAGCGCGGGAGGAGCCTCAGGAGAAACAACCCAAGTTCGCCCCTATCCTGCTGCGCCCGGTGGACGATCTGGAGTTGACGGTGCGTTCCGCCAACTGCCTGAAGGCGGAAAACATCTTTTACATCGGCGATCTGGTCCAGCGTACCGAGGTGGAGCTGCTCAAAACGCCGAACTTGGGAAAGAAATCGCTCACCGAAATCAAGGATGTGCTGGCCTCGAAAGGGTTGTCGTTGGGTATGCGCCTGGAAGGCTGGCCGCCGGAGGATTTGAAACGACCCGAAGAGGCCAAGAAGGAAGAAAAGGCGAAAACGAAGGTGAAAGCCTCGAAAGCATCGTAAAGATAGTTTTAAGGTAAAGGAAAATGCGTCATCGTAAAGCGGGAAGACATCTGAATCGCACCAGCAGTCATCGGCGCGCCATGTTCCGGAACATGGCGGCTTCGTTGTTTCGTCACGAGTTGATCAAGACCACCCTGCCCAAAGCCAAGGAGCTGCGTCGGGTGGCCGAGCCCCTGATCACCCTGGCCAAAGAGGACAATACGGCCCGGCGCCGTCTGGCGTTCGCTCGATTGCGGGACAAGGAGGCGGTCTCCAAACTGTTCGAGGAGCTGGGCCCCCGCTATCGGGAGCGACCGGGTGGATATCTGCGGATTCTCAAGTGCGGTTTTCGCCGCGGTGATGCGGCGCCGATGGCGTATGTGGAATTGGTCGATCGTCCTCAGGCGAGCGAGGAGGAATCGACCCAGTCCTGAGACGGGCGGATGGGATGATCAGACGAAAAAGCCGGGGATCTTTCCCGGCTTTTTCGTCCCTGGAAGAAGGGCGGTGTCACCATTCCTTCTTCAACAATTGGAGCTTGTCGGGTTTGCCGTTCCATTCTTCCGCATCGGGCAGCGGGTCCTTGACCTCGGTGATGACCGGCCATTTCTTCGCCAGTTCGGCGTTCAGTTCGATGAAGACTTTTTGATCTTCAGGCACTTCGTCTTCGGAAAAGATGGCATTGGCAGGACACTCCGGTTCGCACAACGTACAGTCGATGCACTCGTCCGGGTCGATGACCAGCATGTTGGGCCCCTCGTGGAAGCAGTCTACGGGGCATACATCCACGCAGTCGGTATATTTGCAGTTGATGCAGTTTTCGGTAATGACAAATGCCATGGGACTGTCCTGATCGATGTTGGTGAATCGGAAATTATATCAGAGCCCCGTTCAAACTGAAGCGGATGCCCAACAGCAAAAGGATGGTGGCGACCAAGGGACGGAGGAGGCGGTCGGGAAGGAATTGGCCGATCAGGCTTCCCAGATAGATGGCCGGAAGGCCGCCGAGCAGTAGTCCGAACAATAAATGCGGATCGACGCTGCCCAATTGCCAGTGACCGATTCCAGCGATCGCCGTCAGGGGAACGGCGTGGGCCAGATCGGTACCCACGATCGCCACGGTGCGTTTGTAAGGATAAAGCAGGAACAACAAGGCGGTGCCGATGGCGCCGGCGCCCACCGAAGACAGGGTTACCAGGATGCCCAGGAGCAATCCCGAAAGCACCGTGATGCCTCCACGTACCCGCCGGAGACGGCTGACCAGTGAATCGTGATTCTCGAGACTGCGATGGAGCACGGCCAGGATGCGTTGGCGGCCGAACACCACCAGGGCGGTGAGAATCAACATGACGCCGAGGGTTTGGGTCATCAGCGGTTCGTAGTCATAGCCCATCGCTTTCAGCTTGTGAAGCAGCAACACGGTGAGTAGCGAGGCCGGTATGCTGCCTACGGCGAGCCGGAGGACGATCCACCAGTCGATGCTCCGCTGCCGTTGGTGGAAGAAGACGCCGTTGGCCTTGGTCAGGGCGGCATAGAGTAGATCGGTACCCACGGCGATGGCCGGGTTGATCTTGAAGCCCAGAATCAGGATCGGCGTCATCAGCGAACCCCCACCGACGCCGGTCAGTCCGATGATGAAGCCTACCACCGCGCCGGTGGCGATATACCAGACATCCATGCGTAAATAACTTTTTTGTTTATCCTTATTGCATTATCACCCAAAATTCTTATAATCAAATAGAATAAATATTATTATATTTATTTGGTTAAGGCATATGAAATTACGCCAGCTCCATTACATCTGGGAAGTCGCTCACCATGATCTCAACGTCTCCGCCACCGCGGAAAGCCTGTTCACCTCCCAGCCCGGCATCAGTAAGCAGATCCGCCTGCTCGAGAGCGAACTGGGCATTCCGATTTTCGCCCGCAACGGCAAGCAGCTGACCGAATTGACCCCGGCGGGCAAGCTGATCGTGCGCCTGGCCGGAGAGATCTTGACCAAGGTGGACAATATCCGCCGCATCGCCGAGGAATACCGCGACGAGAAATGCGGTACTCTCTCCATCGCCACCACCCACACCCAAGCCCGTTACGCTCTGCCGCCGGTGGTTCAGGCTTTCATGCGCCAATACCCCCGAGTGACGCTCACCATGCACCAGGGCACTCCCATGCAGATTTCCGAACTGGTGTCCCGGGGCGGTGCCGATCTGGCCATCGCCACCGAGGCCCTCGATCTGTTCGACAATCTGGTGATGCTTCCCTGCTATCGGTGGAACCGCTGCATTCTGGTGCCCAGGGATCATCCTTTGACCCAAATGCCGCGGCTCACCTTGCAGGCCATTGCCGAATGGCCTCTCATCACCTATGTCTTCGGTTTCACCGGACGTTCCAAGTTGGACGAGGCTTTCGCCCGGGAGCGGCTGCAGCCCAAGGTGGCTCTGACGGCGGTGGACGCCGACGTGATAAAGACCTACGTCCGGCTCGGTCTGGGGGTGGGAATCGTGGCCAAGATGGCCTACGATCCCAGGATCGACCAGGATCTGGTAGCCCTCGACGCCAGCCACCTGTTCCGCGACAGTGTGACCAAGATCGGCTTACGCCGGGACATGTTCGTCCGCGGTTTCATCTATGACTTCATCACCCAGTTCGCCCCCCACCTGACTCGGGAAGTGGTGGAGCAGGCCTTGAAGCTGCGGGACAGGCACGAGATCGACGCCTTGTTCGCCGGCATCGAGCTGCCGGTTCATTGAGTTCGGCGGTGAATGCCGCACTCCTTTTTGGCGCTGTCTTCCCACCACCAGCGGCCTTCCCGCTCCGGCTGATGGGGCAGCGTCGGCCGAGTGCAGGGTTCGCAGCCGATGCTGCGGAAGCCGTGACGATGAAGTTCGTTGTAGGGCACCTCGAAGGCCTCGATGTGGTCCCAAACCTGGTTCGAGGTCCAATTGGCCAGGGGATTGAATTTGATCAGCCGGCCGTGACGTCCCTGGAAGGCGGTGTCTAGTTCCACCTCCATCAGGGCCTGCCGGGTGTCGGGGTTTTGATCACGGCGTTGGCCGGTGATCCAGGCGTCTAGGCCGGCGAGTTTGCGTTTCAGAGGGGCCACCTTGCGGATGCCGCAGCATTCCTGGTGACCGTCCCGGTAGAAACTGAACAGCCCTTTGCGGCCGACCAGCTCCCGTAGCGCGTCCGCATCGGGAGAGAGCACGTCGAGATCGATGGGATAACGTTCCCGCACCTGCTCGATGAAACGGTAGGTTTCCGGGTGCAGGCGCCCGGTGTCCAGGGTGAACACCGGAACCCGGTCGCGTAGTTGGCAGGCGATGTCGATCAGAACCACATCCTCCGCCCCGCTGAAGGCGATGGCGATGTGGTCGAAGTGCTCGAAAGCGGCCTTCAGAATGGCGCGTGGTTTCTTGCCCGCCAGGGCTGTTTGCCAATGTTCCAGGTCGAATTCAGGGTGCGTCATCAGAGGCTCGTCATCCGTTCGGTCAATGGAGAAGAAGTCTCAGGCGGCCTTGCAGGTTTCGCTGAAATAGCGTCGCAGGAACTCGTCGAAACCGATGCGGTCTTCCGCCTCCAAGCGCTTCTGTCGTTGGACCGATTCCCGGGCCAGCCGTTCGAACCAGACCAGTCGTTCCCGATCCAGGGGGCGGCGGCGGAAGTGGGCGGCATGGGACTCGGACCAGCGCAGGGCGAAATCGTGGAACGATATCCCTTCCCTGTCCAGATCGTGCAGAATCCTGGCCGAGGGTGTGAGATCGGGATTCGCCAGCTTCTGCTGTTGTGCCTGCAGACTGTCCCGGTAAGGCGTTCCTTCCAGAGAGGCGTCCAGCAGCGGGCACAGGGATTCCATCTCTTCGAAGAGGAGCGCCGCCCAATCGCGCAACGTGATCCTCGTGCCATTGCGGCGCAAGGTCAGTTTCGGATCGCGGCCCCGCTCGGCGACGGCGACCAGGTTGGCCTGGCTCGTCCGGCTCTGAGAACGGGGCAGGGGCGGGCTGGGATACAGCAGGCAGTGCCAGAGGAACAGTTCCAGAAAGCGGATTTGCCGGGCGTCGATACCGAGCGGCAGGTACGGATTGAGATCGACGGAGCGGATTTCCACATAGCGGACGCCGCGGCGTTTCAGGGCCAGGGTCGGTTTCTCTCCCCGCTCCGTGATCTGTTTGGGGCGCACCGGGCTGTAATACTCGTTTTCGATTTGCAGTAGGTTGGCGTTGAGCTGGCGATAACGGCCGTCGACCTTGACCCCGATGGACTGATAGCGGGGATAGGGGGTTTCGATGGCCTGGCACAGAGAGGCGACGTATTCTTCCAGACTGTTGGTGGAAATGAACAGTCCGGCCTGGGTGGGATTGCGGTAGCCGACCTCGCTCATTCGCAGGGAAGTGGCGTGGGGCAGGCCGTAGCTGTCCGGCGCCAGTTTCACGAAGTCGTCAGGAATGCCGCCGCGGCATTGGAGAAACCGGCGGTCGGCCACCGGCGATGCGCCGAACAGATAGAGCAGCAGCCAGCCGTGGCGCTGGATGTTGCGTATCAGGGCGAAATAGGCGTCGTCCCTGGCCTCCGGCAGGGGCTGGGTCAGGCCGAGGATCCGTACCAGTCGGGGCCACAGTTCCGGTACCACGGAAAAGTTGAAATGAATCCCGGCGATGGCCTGCATGGCCCGTCCGTAACGGTAGGCGAGCCCCAGGCGGTAGATGTGTTTCATTCTGCCGATGTTGGAGCTGCCGTACCGGGCGATGGGAATGTCTTCGTCACGCTCGAAGCCGATCGGCATGCTGGTGGCCAGCAACAATTCCTCCGGATCGAGACAGTGGTAGACGAAGCGGTGGATCTCGTCGAGAAAGGTGATCGCCGCCTCGGCGGCGGGAGTGGGCGGAGTGATGAATTCCAGCAGCGCTTCGGCGTAGTCGGTGGTGATGTAAGGGTGGGTGAGGGCCGATCCGAGACAGGGGGGATGAGCGGTCTGAGCGATGCGGCCCTGTCGTGTGACGCGCAGGCTTTCCTTCTCCAGCCCTTTGAGGCTTTGGGACAGCAGGCCGGCGGAAGCGGAATCGCCGAGATCTGCCAGGCGCTGGTGAAACAGGGAGGAATTCAACGATCCGGTCCTCTGGGACGATAGGGCTGAAACCATTATATAACGCGGGATCGGCGAGCATGAAAAAACCCGGGAACCTGTCCCGGGTTTCCAGCAAGAATGAAATCGTTATTGTTGTCTTGGGCGTCGAATTCAGCGTCAGGAAATGCTGCGGACAACGTCGGTGCTGGAAAGACGCTGTTTTTCATACTCGGGGGGGCTACAGGCAGCCATGCTCAGGGTGACCAAGGCAAGGGCCAGAAGTCCGAGAATCTTTTTCATGTTTTCCTCCTCGTTACATGATCGTGCATGGTTGTTATCAGTGCTCAAAGCACGGTTTTGTTATAACCAAGATAAATGGAGAATTCAATACTTATTACCAATCGTCTCGCGTTGTTATTTGTATCTGATTGATCTACAAGATTATTTTGTAGGGGGTGTTCGGCAGGTCCCGCGCCAGGCGAGGTACGAGGTAACCCGGCAGCCGGCGGCGCAGTTGCTCGTGGAGTTCCCGTGCCCGGGCCGGGGCGACTTCGAAATGGACGGTTCCCCGGGCGCGGTCGAGCAGATGCAAATAATAAGGAAGGATCCCGGCGGCGAACAGGGTTTCCTGGAGGGTGACCAGGGTTTCCACCCGGTCGTTGACACCGGCCAGGAGGGTGCTTTGATTCAACACCGTCAGACGACGCTCGCGCAGCCGGGCGACGGCGTTTACAACCGCTTCGTCGATTTCGTTGCCGTGATTGGCGTGAACCACCATGACCGGGGAAAACCGTGTGCTCGTCAGGGCCGTGAGCAGGCCGTCGTCGATCCGGCTGGGAAGAACGATGGGCAGGCGGCTGTGGATCCGAAGGCGGTGCAGGTGGGGAATGGCGGCCAGCTCCTCGATCATCCGCCGCAGGCGGGCGTTCGAGAGCACCAGCGGATCGCCGCCGCTGAGGATGACTTCCCGGATCTCCGGATTCTGTCGGAGGTATTCCAGCGCGGCGTGCCAGCGCGAGGCGGTCAGTTGCCGCTCCGGATAGGGGAACTGGCGGCGGAAACAGTAACGGCAGTGCACCGCGCAGGCCCCGGTAGTGATCAACAGCACCCGCCCGTGATATTTGTGCAGCACACCCGGCGCCACTTCGGCGCTCCCGTCTCCCACCGGGTCGGCGACGAAGCCGGGCGTTTCCCGGTTCTCTTCGGAACGGGGCAGAACCTGCAACAGCAGAGGGTCGTGCGGGTCGCCGGGGCGCATGCGGGCGGCGAAGGCGCGCGGCACGCGGAAAGGAAACGCCGCCGTGGCCCGGCGGTCCCACTGTTCGGTGGGCAGCCCCAGGAAACGCAGCAAGTCGCCGGGACGCTGGAAGCCTTCGGCGAGCTCCCGTTGCCAGTCCGGTTGTCGCGAAGCACGCTGGGGTATAATAGCTGCCATTTTTCAACTCTACCTGGGAACGATCGTTACATGGCCACTTATAGTACCAATGAATTCAAACCAGGACTGAAGGTCCTCTTGGACGGGGATCCCTGTGTCATTCTCGAGAACGAGTTCGTCAAGCCCGGCAAGGGTCAGGCCTTCAACCGGGTCAAGTTCCGCAATCTCAAGACCGGCAGGGTGCTGGAGCGCACCTTCAAGTCTGGCGAGACTATCGAGGCCGCCGACGTGATGGAAGTGGAGATGCAGTATCTCTACAACGACGGCGAATTCTGGCACTTCATGGATCCCAACACCTTCGAACAGGTCGCCGCCGATGCCAAGGCCGTGGGTGATGCCGCCAAGTGGCTGAAAGAACAGGACCTTTGCACCATCACTCTCTGGAACGGAGAGCCGATCGCCGTGACGCCGCCCAATTTCGTCGAGCTCGAAGTGGTGGAGACCGATCCCGGGGTGCGGGGGGACACTTCCGGCGGCGGCAGCAAACCGGCCAAGCTGGAAACCGGCGCCGTGGTCAAAGTGCCCCTGTTCGTGCAGACCGGCGAGGTCATCAAAGTCGATACCAGAACGGGTGAATACGTTTCCCGGGTCGGCAAATAAGACCGACTGGCGTCCGGCTTGCGATTTGCGGGCGCTGCGGCAGCGTGCCGCCATGCTGGCGCGGATCCGCCGCTTTTTCGCCCGTCGGAGCGTGTTGGAGGTGGAGACTCCCTTGCTCGGCGCCGCGGTCAATCCCGACCCTTACGTGGAATTTTTCACTGTCCCCGACGGCGGCCGGCGCCACTATTTGCAAACCTCGCCCGAACTGGCCATGAAGCGGCTGCTCGCGGCCGGCTCCGGTCCCATCTATCAGATCGGCAAAGCATTCCGGCGCGGTGATATCGGGCGGTTGCACCAGCCGGAATTCACTCTGCTGGAATGGTATCGGCCGGGTTTCACCCTCGATCAGCTCATGGACGAGGTGGCGGCGTTGTTGCAGGCATTGCTCCCGGAACGGGTCGCCGGTGTGACGCGGTTCACCTACGGGGAGGCGTTCCGCGAATTTACCGGCCTTTCCTGGGAGGCGCCGTTGTCCGCACTGCGGTCGAAGGCGGAGGAACTGGATATCCCGGATGCGGCTCGTCTGTGCGGCGACGACCGGCGCCATTGGCTGGACCTGCTGTTCTCCGTGGCGGTGCAGCCGCGTTTGCCCGCCTCGAGACTGGTCTTCGTCCACGACTATCCGGCATGCATGGCGGCGTTGGCCCGCTGCAAGCCGGCCGATCCCTCGGTGGCGGAGCGCTTCGAGGTTTTCGTCGACGGCGTGGAACTTGGCAACGGTTACCGGGAGCTGACCGATGTCGAGGAACAACGCCGACGCTTTCAGCATGACTTGCGGTTGCGACAGCGTTTGGGGCAGGTGGTGCCGCCGCTGGACGAGGATTTCCTGGCGGCGCTGGCGGCCGGCATGCCGGAGTGCAGCGGCGTCGCCATCGGGCTGGATCGGGTATTGATGGTGAAATTGGGCCGTCGGCGTCTTTCCGATGTCTTGACCTTTCCGCTGCAGGAACCTTCTTGAACCGCCTCCGCCTTCCTTCCCTGCGCACCTTGCTGCTGCTCAGCTTCGTGCTGGTGCTGCTCCCTCTGATCCTGGCCCTGGGATCGGCGCTCTATTCCCTGGAGAATCTCACCGGTTACAGTCGTGAAGCGGTCTATCGTTCGGTGCGGGTGACCCAGGGAGGGCGCCTGTTGCTGGAGCAGTTGACCGCCATGGAGCGCAGTGCCAAGCAGGCTTTGATCCTGGACGATGCGGTATTGTTCGACCATTATCGCCGCGCCCGCGAGACGTTGACGGCGGAATTGCGCGCTTTGCTCGACGTCGCCGCCCACGAACCGGATATGTACCGCCTTTTGCGCCGTCTGGAGGGCGATGAATTCGATCTGTACGCCATGCTGCTCGATCCACGCATGACCAAGGAGACCAAGCTGGCCGTCGCCGACCAGTTCCGGCGGTTGCGCCGCCTGGCCAACGAAGTATGGCAGTTGAGCATCTCGCTGGTGGGCAGGGATCTCGCAGCCCTGGAACGGCATTCCGTCCAGGCTCGACAGGAGACGCTGGGCCATTTGATGATCCTGCTGCCGGTCGCGGGTGTGTTGATGGTCTTCTTCATCTATCTGTTGAACCGGCCGATCCGCCAACTGGACGCGGCGATCCGCAAGCTGGGAGATCGGGATTTCGAGCGGCCCATCGTCGTCCAGGGCCCGCGGGACCTGGAGGCGCTGGGGCAACGTCTGGACTGGTTGCGGGTCCGCCTGCGGATGCTGGAGGCGGAAAAGCATCGCTTCATGCGCAACATTTCCCATGAGCTCAAGACCCCTTTGGCCAATATCAACGAAGGGGGAGAATTGTTGGCCGATCAGGTGGTCGGAGAACTGAACACCGAGCAGGCGGAGATCGTTCGGATCATCGTCGACAACGCCGGTCGCCTGTACCGTATCATCGAAGATCTGATCCGTTACAGTCAGCTCCAGGGTGCCGATACGGCGCTGCGGCCCCAGGTGATCGACATGGCCCGGTTGGTGGACGAGGTGGTGAGCGAGTATCAAGCCCGGCTCAAACTCAACGAGATCCGCCTGCAGCGCCGTGTCGAGTCGGTCGAGATCCGGGGGTTTCCCAAATTACTCCGTTCCATGGTCGATAATTTGTTGTCGAACGCCGTCAAATACTCTCCCCAAGAAGGTATCATTGAAATCAGTTTGTCGAAAAAAGGGGACAGAATGATATTCGAGATCGCCGATCAGGGGCCGGGGATACCGCCTGACGAGCGCGGCCGGATTTTCGACGCCCTGTATCAGGGGCGCGTCGGACGGCGGATGGGAATCGAAGGCACGGGCGTGGGTCTGGCCATCGTCAACGAATGCGTCGTGTCGCATCGGGGCCGGATCGAAATTGTCGAGCGGGCAGGGTGGGGCGCCTGTTTCCGCGTGACGCTGCCTTTGGACGGGGTGAGCCGTTGACCGTGATCAGACGGGTGACGGGATTGTTTCTTTGCTTGGGATGGCTGGCCGGTTGTGCCATCGTGGGACGTCCACCCGCGCAACCGGAAAAGGGCGCGGTGACTGGGCCGGAATACGAAAGCCACTCGTTTCGAGAGCTGACGGCTTATCCCGGCTATCTGGCCCGACTGCCGATGCCCCAGCGACGCTCGGAATGCCAGTGGCTCCAGCGTTACAACAGCGTCGACGAAGGTCTCGGCGTCAAGCTCCATTTGGCGCTGGCCCTGTTGGCGACCCCCGACTGCAACGGCAAGCAAGGCAATGAGATTCAGCAGGCGTTGGCTTTGTTGGACCAGGCCCTGCCTCAGGTTGCCGATTCCGAATTGCGCCATTATCTGCTCTATCATCGGCAAATGGCCCAACGGCTGTTCAGCAGTACCCATCACGAGCGGAAGGTCGTGCGCAAGCTGGCCCAACTGCGGCGATCCACACGCAGGCTGAAGCGGCGATTGACGGACTGCCAGCAGGAGTCGCAGGAACTCAACGCCAAGCTGGAGGCCCTGAAGGCCCTGGAGGACAGTCTCAATCATCACGGAACACCCTGAAGGCATGCAAGACACCCGCAAACGAATCCTGGTCGTCGACGACGACGAGAGTTTCCTCCGATTGCTGACCATGCGGTTGAACGCCGCCGGCTTTGCCGTCAAACCGGTCACCTGCGGCGAGGAAGCGCTCGACCAGTTGGCCCGGTTCCGTCCCCACGTGGTGGTGACCGATTTGATGATGGACGGCATGGACGGCATGGCCCTGTTCGACGCCCTGCATCAAAAGTGTCCCACTTTGCCCATCATCATTCTGACCGCCCACGGCACCATCAACGACGCGGTCGATGCCACCAAGAAGGGGGTGTTCGGTTTTCTCACCAAACCGGTGGACAACAAGGAACTGGTGCGTCAGGTCACCCAGGCCATGAACATTTGCCAGGCCGGCGAGACGGACTCGGAAGGCGGTGAAAGGGAGTCGTGGCGCCGGCGTATCGTCACCCAGAGTCCGGTGATGGAGGATTTGCTCAATCAGGTGGCGCGGGTGGCCCGCAGCCGCGCCAGCGTCTACATCTACGGCGAGAGCGGCACCGGCAAGGAACTGTTGGCCTCGGCGATTCACGAAGCCAGTCCCCGACGGGAAGGGCCCTTCATCGCCGTCAACTGCAGTGCCATTCCCGAACATCTGTTCGAATCGGAGCTGTTCGGTCACAAGAAGGGCGCCTTCACCGGTGCGTCCCGGGATCACGAGGGCCTGTTCCGGGCCGCCCACGGCGGCACGCTGTTTCTGGACGAGATCGGCGACATGCCCAGGGTGTTCCAGGTGAAGCTGCTGCGGGCTCTGCAGGAAATGCAGATCCGTCCTGTGGGCAGCACCGACACGGTGGTGGTGGACGTGCGGGTCATTTCCGCCAGCCATGTGGATCTGGCCGAGGCGGTCGCCCAAGGCGAATTCCGCGAAGATCTCTACTACCGCCTCAATGTGGTCACCCTGAAGGTGCCGCCCTTGCGGGAACGTCCGGAGGACATTCCCCTTCTGGTGGATCATTTCGTCAAACAGTTGTCCGCCCCCTATGGTCATCACGTCAAGGGCTTTTCCCCGGAGGCGCTGGAATGCCTGGTGCGCCACCCCTGGCCCGGCAACGTGCGCCAGCTCCACAACGTGGTGGAACAGTGCATCGCCCTGACGAATACGCCGCTAATTCCGCTCAGCCTGGTGAAGCGGGCCCTGAGCGGCGATATCGTCACCGACATCCTGCCGCCCCTCAAGGAAGCCAAGCGGCGTTTCGAGCGGGAATATCTGGTCCGGCTACTGCAAATCACCCAGGGCAACGTCACCCATGCGGCCCAGTTGGCCAAACGCAACCGCACCGAATTTTATCGCCTGCTCAACCGCCATCAGCTGGATCCGCGGGAGTTCAAACCCTGAAGCAGGCGCGGCAGGGCGGTCTCCAGCTCGAATCCCCGGCTGGTGTCGAAGGTGACGGCGGCCTGCCGTTCCTGGTCGTCCAGAGGGTCGTGATGGCGGCGCTGATATGCCAGCACGTCCAGATCCGCCTCGGAGGGATCGTCGCGGCGCCGTTGCCGGGCCGTGATCCGCTGGCGTAATACCGGTTCGTCCGCCTGAAAGTCGAGAATCCGAAAAGGCACGTTCAGTTCGTCCGCCAGCCGGCGGAAGCGGTCACGGAAACGCTGGCTCAGGAACGTGGCATCGACGATGACGGCGAAACCCGCCGTCACGATGGTGCGGGCTTCTTCCAGCAGTTTGGCGTAGGTGCGTTCGGTGAAGTCGGCGCCGTAGATGCTGCCCGCCGGTCGTGACCGGGTCACGGCGTTGGGCGGCAGACCCGCCAGGCGCTTGCGTTCCACGTCCGAGCGCAGGTGCAAAGCCGGCAGATGGGCGGCCAGTCGGCGGCAGGCGTAGGATTTGCCGCTGCCGGAAAATCCATGGGTGATGTAGAGGGCGGGTCGTTGTGGCCGGGAGAGGTCGCGGGCCAGGTGGAGGTAGCGCCGGAGGCGCTCCAGCGACGCTTCCGATCCTTCCTGTTGCGTCGCGCTGAGCCAGGCGATCTTGGACCGCACCATGGCGCGGTAGACCAGGTAATACCGCAGCAGCCGGACGCCTGGATAGTCGCCGGTATCGCTGAGATATTCGTTGAGGAAGCAGAAGCCGAGGGGGCGGCAACCCCAGGCGGCCAGATCCATCACCGTGAAGGCGACTTCGCTGATGACGTCGATCCAGCGCAGGCTGGGATTGAATTCGATGCAGTCGAAGGGCAGGGGTTGGCCTTGCCACCAGACGATATTGCCCAGGTGGAGATCGCCGTGGCACTCGCGGATCCAGCCCCCTTGTTTGCGCTCGATCATGACGGATTCCAGTCGGGCGAAGCCGTCCCGGGTCCAGGTTTCCAGTTCCGCGACCATTGTCCGTAGGGATCGGTCCAGTCGGGCGGTGTCGATCTGGGCGAAGTTCTCCTGCGCGGCCTGTTGAATGGCGGCCGGGTCACCGTAGGGCCCGTCCGTTTCGGCCTGCGTCGCCTGGCGGTGGAACCGGGCGATCCGGTGAGCCAGCGGCAGCAGATGAGCCTCGCCCAGACGGCCGCGTTCGGCCAGCGCGGCCAGCAGGTCGTTTTCGTCGAACTGGCGCATTTTCACCGCATATTCCACCACCGGCCCGGGTCCGTGCAGACGGGGGGACTGCGGGCTGCCGGCGATTGCCACCACCTGGAGATAGAGCTGTGGTGCCAGGCGGCGGTTGAGGCGCAGTTCCTCCTGGCAGTAGAAGCGGCGCTTTTCCAGGGTGGAAAAGTCGAGGAAGCCGAAATCCACCGGTTTTTTGATTTTGTAGGCATAAGGGCCGGTGAGGACGATCCAGGAGATGTGAGTCTCCCGCAGGTGGATCGATTCGCACGGATGGTCATAGATTTCCGGCCTCAACAGGGCGCGGATCAGGGGCGGCAGGCTCACGGGGCCAGCTCCATCAGTTGCAGTTGGCCGTCCGCCACGTGCAATCCCCGTTTTCCCTCGACGAAGGCCAACAGTTCCTCGCCGATCAGTCGGCGCCGCCAGCCCTGATACAGACGCGAAGCGGCAGGATCGCGGACGAAACGCTCCAGGTCCTTGCGCGACGCCAACACGGTGGGATGGATCCGCTGTTCCAGGGCCCGCAGACGCACCACGGCGCTGAGGAGATCGAGCAGAGCTTCCTCGCGGGGATCGGGAGCGGTGTCGTGACGGGCGTCCGGCACCACCGTTTCGTCGCCGGCGGCGGCCACCTGGGCGCAAATGGCCCGGCCGTAGCGTTTGACGGTCTTGTCGCCCAGCCCGCGCAGCTGGGCCAGTTCCCCGGGAGACCGGGGCTGCAGGCGGGCGAT
>JALSGR010000048.1 GCA_026982635.1 Methylothermaceae bacterium
CTCGCCGCGTTGCTGGGCCGGGACGACATGGCCCGCGGCCCGACGCGCCAGTTGATGACCCTGATGGGACACCCTGGCATCCAGGCCGAGCAGCGCTACCGGCGCTGGCGGCAGTTGATGGCGGACAAACAACCCGCATTGAGACAGTTTGATGACGTGTTGTCCCGTTTGGCCGGCGAACAGCAGCACGACGGCCTGCCTTATGCCAGAAAACAAAACAATGAACCCTGGCGTACGCCGCTGGGTGATGCCCTGGCCCTGATGGGCGCTGGGCATCGGCCGGAAACGGAAGCCACGGAGATCGCGGCATGACATCCCAGACCATCATCATCGACCTGACCAGTTACTGGCACGCCGGCGGCGGGCGCGGCGCCGGCTCGGTCTACGACGCCGTGGTCCACCGCGACCGCGACGGTCTGCCGGTGCTGCCGGGCCGCCATCTGAAAGGCCTCTTGCGTGACGCCTGCGCCCGCGCCGAAGCCTGGGGCTGGGCCGGTTTCACCCCTGGCGTCACCGCCACCCTGTTCGGCGAGACACCCGAAACCGTGACAGATCGGCCGCCCAAACCCGGCTGTCTGCGGGTCGGCGACGCCACTTTGCCCGAGGACCTTGCCCGCTGGCTTGCGACGGAAGGAAGGGGGTATCTGCCCCATCTGTTCCGGGGGCTCTATGGCACCGCCGTCGAGCACGAAACCGGCACGGCCAGGGAACACAGCCTGCGCGGCATGGAGGTCACGGTGCCGCTGACCTTGACGGCCCGCATCGAGCCGATACCGGGCAGGCAGGCGCCGGAAGACTGGCCCCAGCGTATCGAGGCCGCGCTCTGCCTCATCGACGCCGTGGGCGCCCATCGCTCGCGCGGGCTGGGCCGGGCGCACCTGAGGCTGGAGGAACGTCCATGAAACGACAGGCATTGAAAATCGAACTGCTGGACGATTGTGTGTTCAGCGCCACACCGGCGACCGAAGGGGGCCACGAATCCCTCGACCGCATACCCGGCGCGGCCCTGCTCGGCGCCGCCGCCAGCCGTTTGTACGCCGGTCTGGAGCGGCATGACGCCTTTACGGTATTCCATTCCGGCAAGGTGCGCTTCGGCGACGGCCTGCCCTGGGACGGCCGCAGCATCGGCTGGCCGGTGCCCCGTTGCTGGCATTACCCCAAGACCCGGGGGGCGACCGCAGGCGATTTCCTCAATGCAAAGCGCCTGTACAACTTCGCCCTGAAAGACAAACCCACACTGCCGGGCAACGAACAGCCCAAGCAGCTACGCGACGGCTATGTCCACGCCGACGGCCGCTACAGCAAGCCGGCCCATTCGCTGCGCCTGAAGACCGCCATCGACCCCGCCACGGGCCGCGCCGATGAGGGACGCTTGTTCGGCTACGACGCCCTGCACCGGGGGCAGACCTTTCTCAGCGTGATCGAGGCCGACGACGGGGTGGACGGGACCGTGTTCGAACGGGTGGTCGAGGCGCTGCAGGGCGAGGTGCTGCTGGGCCGCTCCCGCTCGGCGGAATACGGCCGGGCGCGGATCACGCTGGTGGAAACGCCCGAACTGCCACGGCCCTCTGCCGACGGAAACGAAACCCTGACCCTGTGGCTGCTGTCGGACCTGGCCCTGACCGACGCGCAAGGGCAGCCGACCCTGCAACCCGACGGTAAGATTCTCGGCCTGCCCGACGCGCAAGTGGTCTGGGAGCGCACCTTCCTGCGGGGACGGCGCTATTCGCCCTGGAACGCCGCCCGCCACGGCTACGACCGCGAACGCCTGGTGCTGGAAGCCGGCGGCGTCATCACGCTGCGCTTGAACGACCACAGCCGGGACAAGGCCATCGGTGCGCTGGAAAATGGCATCGGCCTTTACCGGGAAGCCGGCCTGGGCAGACTCTGGATCGATCCGCCGTTACTGCGTGACAAACATCCCGTCTTCGCCGGGCATAGTGCCGCCACCCTGGAAACCACCCCCGCGCCGGAGCCCAACCACCCGCTGGTGGACTGGCTGAAAGCCGCCGCCGGCGTCGACTGGAAAACGGAAGTCGAACAGAGGGCGCGCGAGTTCGAAAAAACCTATCTGGAGAAGCTGGACGAGTCCCGCCGTCTCCACGGCGTCCCCGACGGGGTGGCTTATGGGCCTTCCAGCTCCCAGTGGGGCACGGTGCTGGAGAAGGCCAGGTCGGCCACGGGCGATGCCCTGCACCGCGCCCTGTTCGAGGGGGACGACGCCGTCATCAAGGCCACGGGCGAAGGCTGGAACATCGAGGTGAAAGCGGGGCGGGAATATCTGCCGCTGGCCCGCTGGCTCGAACGGCACTTCGCCGACAGGAAAAACGCCGCCCCCAAAGCCTACGCCCATTTCGTGCGTCTGCTGGCCCGTCGCATCCAAGACCACATCGGCAACCGGAGGGTTTGACATGCACCGAATCGACCATTCCACCCTCTACCTCGCCCGGCTGGTGCTGGAGGCCGACAGCGCCCTGTCGGTGAGCACGGGCAACCCCGACGGGGTGTTCGACAGCGCCCTGGTACGCGACGCCAACGGCCTGCCGGCCCTGCCGGGCACCTCAGTGGCCGGTGTGCTGCGCCACCTGTGGATCGATACCTGGGGCGGCGGCGATGAAGCCAGCGCGGGGGCGTTGTTCGGAGACGAGGGCGCGTCCTCGCGCCTGACCGTCTCGTGGGGCGCCTTGTTGGACAGCCGAGGCCGGCCCGCCGAAGGCTTGTTGTTGGGCGAGCAGGCGAAACGGCTGGAACAGGACGAGCTGTTCAAGGCCGTGCTGGACCAGGCCGACACCCCGGTGCTGCGCGACCGGGTGCGCCTGACCCACCGGGGGGCTGCCGCCGACACGGGCAAGTTCGACCGCAGCGTACTGCCGGCAGGACACCGCTTCGCTCTGGAGGTCCGCCTGTGGGCGCCGGCCGATGACGACGGCGAAGACTGGCGGCGACTGTTGTCCCTGTTCCGCCACCCGGCCTTCCGCCTGGGCGGCGGCACCCGCGCCGGGCTGGGCAAGATGAAGCTGGTGAGCCTGCACGAAGGCCGTTTCGATCTGCGCCGAGCCGATGCGGTACGGCGGTTTCAATCGCTGCCGCCGGGGCTGACGGAAACCGGTAGCCTGCAAAAGGTGGAGGTATCAGCGCCGCAGACGGATCGGTTCGTCACTGCGAATCTCATCCTCAAGGCGCGGGGCCTGTGGCGCATCGGTCAGGGCAATGAAAGCCTGACGGACGGCGCGAAAGTCCCCGACCTGCTGCCCAAGACCGAGGAACGCATCGTCTGGCAAAAGAAAGAGGACCAGGAAGCGGAACGGGGCCAACGCCAATTGCGCCTGTTGCTGTTTCCGGCCTCGTCCCTGAAAGGCGCCTTGGCCCACCGCATGGCCTTTCACGCCCGCCGCTTCAGCGGCCAGTGGAACGACGGCGAACTGCCGGACGAGCGCCCGGCCGCCATCGACGCGCTGCTGGGCTCGATCAAGGACAGCAATGAAAAAGAAGACGCCGATAAAGGCAAAGCCGGGGCGCTGTTCATCGACGACGCCTGGCTGACCATCGATGCCGTCAGCATCACCCGCCTGATGCACAACGCCATCGACCGCTTCACCGGCGGGGTGCGCGACCGCATGCTCTTCGAGGAGGAAAGCCTTTTGGGCGGTGAATTGAAGATCTCTCTCACCCTCGACACCGGATGGATCGATGAGCAGCACCGGGACATCGCCCGCCGCGCCTTCAGGGCCGCGCTGGAAGACCTGTGCGCCGGGCGGCTGGCCGTCGGATCGAAAACCACCACCGGCAACGGCTTTTTCGAAGGGAAAATCGAAGGCGCACTCGGCACATGGCTGAACCAGGAAACGAAGGAGGCGGCGGCATGACGATCTTGCAGCAATACACGGCCATTGCCAAAAAACACGACCTGCCCACCATGAGCACTGGCGGCTGTGACATCGACAACAACCACCAGTACGACAGCGCCGAAGCCGCCTGGCAGGCGCTGGTCGCCGCCAACCCCACCGCGGGCTGGTTCCAGTGCCAGTCGGAACAGCGCTCCTTCATCGGTGCGCTGCCCGCCCACCAACCCGAATGGGGTGCGCTGCTCGCCGCCGAAGTGGTGGCCGCCGATGGCGACAGCCTGCGTATCGAATACCAGAACGGCATCTGGCGGAAAACCCGCTATCACCACGGCGACGACGGCGACTTGCTGTACGACGAAGTCCGCCAGTTCCTGCACAGCGGCGGCCAACTTAAATACCGCCGCTACTGGCGGCACGATCCCGAACAGGGTTGGGTACAGAGCCACACTTGCCTCGTCGCCGTCGAACCTCTGGAGAAGTAAGCCATGAACGCCATTCCCAACTGCAAAGAAGGCCTGAGCAAAGAAAAAATGACGGCCATCTCCGCCCCCTACAACTTCGTGCCCCTAGCGCGCTGGGTGCACATTCCCGCATGGAGCAAGCAGGCTTCCCACGACTGGCCCTTCGAGGACGGCCTCAGCGGCGAGATCCACTATCGGCTGATCGCCGAAAGCCCGATTCTGGTGGGCGGCAGGCAGGAAACAAACGACGCCGGCGACCGCCCCAACACCGAGGTCCACCCCTTCCGCCTGCCCGACGGCACCTACGCCATCCCCGGCTCCAGCCTCAAGGGCATGCTGCGTTCGGTGGTGGAAATCGCCGGGTTCGGGC
>JALSGR010000049.1 GCA_026982635.1 Methylothermaceae bacterium
GTGCGGCTGCGGGCGCCGGCGGCGTCGCCCCGGGCGGCCCGGTCCTCGACGGCCCCGACGAAGGCGTCGAGCAGGCCGGCGATGACCTCGAAACCACACGCCTTGACCTCCACCACCGGGCGGGCGTCGTAGACCCGCTCCCGGGCCACCCGCTTGAAGGCGGCGAAGGCATCGGCCTGGTCGATGTGTTCGAGCAAGGGCCGGTCGAATCGTCCCCGAATCAAGGCGTCGTAGCGCGCCTCGAACACGGCGGTCACCTGGCGGATAACCCGGTCGATGGTGACCGAGCGGAAATAACTGGCGCGCTGGGATCGGTCGGCCAGTTGCCGGGCGCGGCGCCAGTGACGCTCCGCCAGGAACGGGCGATGGAGCTGGCATAGGGTGTCGAAATCCACCACCCCGGCCTTGAAGCCGTCCTCGATGTCGATCACGTGATAACAGATGTCGTCGGCGGCCTCCAGCAGGAAGGCCAGGGGGTGACGGTGCCAGGCCGTCCCTGTCCCCGCCTTGGGCAGCAGGCCGACGGTTTCGGCCACCTCCCGGAACAGCGCCTGTTCGCTCTGGAAGAAACCGAACTTGCGCCCGCCCGCTCCCTGCGCCTGGGCCGGCTCGACCAGCGACGCCCGGGGATATTTGGCCATGACCGCGAGCATGGCGCAGGTCATCTGCAGCCCGCCGGGCTGCCCCGGATTTTGCAGCACGCACAAGGTGCGGAATCCTTGGGCGTTGCCCTCGAATTCGAGCAGGTCGCGGCGCTCGGCCTCCGTCAGCCGCGCCAAACCCGTCCAGGCGGCGAACCACTCGCGGATGGCGTCTTCGCCGGCGTGGCCGAACGGCGGGTTGCCGATGTCGTGGGCCAGGCCGGCGGCGGCCACCAGGGTGCCCACGTCCTGGGGCACCACCACGTCCGCCACCTCGGGATCGCGGCGGCGGATCACCTCGGCCGCCAGCATCCCCAGGGAGCGGCCGACGCTGGCCACCTCCAGGCTGTGGGTCAGCCGGGTGCGGACATAGTCGCTCTTGGCCAGGGGGAACACCTGGGTCTTGTCCTGGAGGCGGCGAAAGGCGGAGGAGAAGATCAGGCGGTCGTAATCGCGGGCGAACTCGGTGCGCGGCGGCTGGCCGCCGTCGTCGGCCGCGGGCTTTCCCAGCCGCCGGGTGGACAGCAGCCGGCGCCAGTCCATGACAGGTTCGGTCGAAGAATTCACCGCCGAGACGCCGAGAACGCTTTCATGTCGCCGTCGTTCCGGGCCGGGGATTCACGATCCCGGCCCCTCACGGCCACAACCGCTTCCACCACGGTTCGGGCGCGGGCGGTTCGCCCAAGCCAATCGCCCGATGGATTTCCGCCAGGGGCCAGCCGGTCAGCCGGTGCAGGTTCTCGGCCTGCCGGCGCAGCCTTTGGGGCAGGAGCTCGCTTCGGTAACGCTTGGCTTCGGGGCAGTCGTCGCTGCCGTCCCACGGGTGGCGCAGGACGTAGCGGACCTGGAAGTTGCTTTTGTCGCCGGTCTGGTGGAGACGCAGGTCGTCGGGGAAGGTTCGCGCATCATAGCGCAGGTGGAGGCGGGTGACGAACACGTCCACCGGGCGCGGCGGAGCGATCCGCGGCTTGGGCAGGGGCCGGACGGGGGGCGCCTCGGTCAGCCACATCACCCCCAGTTCCCGCAGCTCGCTGCGACTCAGGGGCTGGGCGGCGCAGGGATCGCACCAGGCCATGTTCCAGGCGTATTCGATGAACACCGCCCGGCCGCCGTGCTCTTCCACCTGGCGGGCGAACAGGTCGCGGTAAAAGTCGGCGAACCGGTCCTTGACGTACAAGGGGATTTCCTGCCCGGACGGAATGCGGACGGTGGGATAGTTGGCGGTCTCCACCCGGCCGGTGCGGGTCAGGGTCCAGAGGAACAGCTCCTGCCGTCCCTGAGCGTTGAGGGTGCCCAGGCGGATGGGCAAGATGAACTTCGGCGTCTCGTAGGCCACCTGCAGGGGGCGCAAATAGTTGAAGCCGGTCTTGGCGAATTCGTCCAGGTTCACCCGGGCGACGAAGAAACGCATCCCCTGCTTGAGATAGCTGCCCACCACCGCCTCGGCCCCCGCGGGCAGCCGGTAGCCGTTCTCCTTCAGCCAGGTGACCAGGCCGGCGCTTTCTGCGGCCGAGAGGATCAGGATGTCGTACTCGCCCACGGTGTAACGGGCCTCGACGGTGACCCCCAGGGCCTTGGCGCGGGCCGCCGCCCCCTCGCCCGGGGCCGCCGCGTTCATGGCCTTCATTTCCATGCGGTAGAGACGGCGGCAGGGATTGGGGTCGAAATATTCCACCAGGCGGGGAGCGGTGTAGGCGTCGAGATGGTCGAGCACCGCCGTCGAGGCCACGTGGATCTGTTCCCGCTCGATGAAGGTGGGCACCGGGATGACGATGGCGAAGTCCTTGACGTCCCCCTGAAAGTCGTTGGCCATGGTCAGCACGGTGCGTTCGCCGTCGCGCACCAGCACCACCCGGGAGGAGCGGTTGTACAGCCCGGTGTCGGCCCGGGCCACGTAGAAACCGCAGAAAGCCTGGGCCGCCAGCGGCAGGAACGACAGGATCACCAGCCACACACGCATCGGCTCACCTCCTGGAGGGAACGGTCCCGGGCCAGCGGTAGCGCGTCCCCGGCAGGCGCCGGTTCAGCCACGGCACCAGGGGGGCGCACAGCGCCAGGGCATAGAACAGTCCCTCGTCGATGTAAAAGTGATATTGAAGCACATAGCCCACCACCGCCACCAGCACCGCGAAGCCGACGCGCGCCGCGCGGTGGTCAGGCACGGTCATAGGATCGGAAATCATGAAGCAGGCGAAGATCAGCAGCGCCACGTTCTGGAGCTGGAGCCAGGGAATCGCCGGCGGATCCCCCAGCCACAGGGCGCGGCCGAACACCAGCGCCCCCCAGGCGGCGAGGAAAGTCCAGGTCACCTCACCGCGGCGGGTAAGGCGCAAGACCATCATCCCGCCCAGCAGCGCCGCCACCGCCAGGAACGCCCCCAGCCCCCACTGCCCCGGGGACACCCACACCTGCTCGGTCGCCAGGGTCGTGACCGCGATGGCCAGATTGGTGGGATTGAAGACATGACGGCCGTCGATACGGAGCAGGAACTTGGAAGCGACGGCGACGAAGGCGGCCGTCACCGCCCAGAAGGCCGAGGCGGTATGGAGCAGCAGCCCCAGGGACAGGGACGAGATCAGCGGGCTGCGCCCGTCGAAGCCCACCCTGAAGATCCGGCAGAAGCCCCATTGAAACCCCAGCGCCGCCAGGGGATACAGCAGGTAGATCCACCCCGGGCCGGGAAAGTCCCGCCATCCCAGGCCGTATCCCAGCATGCCGGTCAGGATCGCGATCTGCAGATGACGGGGATCGCTCATCCGGACTTGGCGAACGCCCCGGCTTCCGCATCGGCGAACAGAGGACGCAGATCGGCGCTGGCCACCAGCAGGGACCAGCCCAGTACCCCGGCGCCGATGAACACCCGCTCGTGGGTGAAGACGGCCTCGTCCACCAGCCGGCGCAAACCTGCCGGCAGGGCGACGGGCGGCACCGCGCCGACCGGATAGCCGGTGGCCGCCAGCACCTGCTCCGGGTCGGCCATGGTCAGGCGGCGCTCGCCGGTGTGCTTGCGCAGCCGCCCCCAGTCGGCCCGCGCCGTGGCCGGGGCCGCCAGCAGCACGAAACCACCGCTGCCGGTGCGGAACACCAGGCTGCGGACGATCTGGGCCGGGCTCATGCCCCGTGCCACCACCACTTCCTCCAGGCTGTGGATGGGCTTGCGCTCGGGGTCGAGGGGGATCTCGACCCATTCGAAACTGATGCCTTCCTGTTGCAACAACTCGCTCACCGGCGATGAAGGTTGGCTCATGTCGTCGTCCTCACAGTTTACAATGGTCGCCTACATGATAGAGCCTGCCGGAGGACGACGCCATGACCTGCCTGCTCTACACTCATCCCGCCTGCCTGGAACACGACACCGGCCCCGGCCATCCCGAATCGCGCGCACGACTGGAAGCCGTCCTCGACGCCCTGGAAGCACCCCGGTTCCGGTCCCTGATACGCCACCCGGCGCCCCGGGCCGACGACCGTCGGCTGCGCCTGATCCACAGCGACGCCCACATCGAAGCGGTGTTCGCCGCCATCCCCCGTCAAGGCCACGCCCGACTCGATCCCGACACCGTGGTCTCCCCGGCTTCCGGCGAAGCGGCCCGGCGGGCGGCGGGGGCGGTCTGCGCCGCGGTGGACGCGGTCCTGGCCGGCGAGGCTCGCTGCGCCTTCTGCGCCGTGCGTCCGCCGGGGCACCACGCCGAACCGGAACGGGCCATGGGCTTCTGCCTGTTCAACAACGTCGCCATCGGCGCCCGCCACGCCCTCGACCGGGGGCTGGAACGGGTCGCCGTCGTCGATTTCGACCTCCACCACGGCAACGGCACTCAGGCGGCCTTCGAACGCGAACCGCGGGTGTTGTATTGCTCCACCCATCAATATCCCTGGTATCCCGGCACCGGTGCCGCGGACGAAACCGGCGTCGGCAATCTGGTCAACGTCCCGCTGGCCGCCGGCACCGACGGCCCCGCCTTCCGGCAGGCGGTGGAAAAACGTATCCTTCCCGCCTTGACCGCCTTCAGGCCCCAATTGATCCTGGTCT
>JALSGR010000050.1 GCA_026982635.1 Methylothermaceae bacterium
GACCTCCGTCACCCAGGCGGCGATGCGCGAGCTGGCCAAGGCCGGAGTCATGGTGGGGTTCTGCGGCGGTGGCGGCACACCCTTGTTCAGTGGCACGGAAGCCGTCTGGCTCTCGCCCCAGAGCGAATACCGCCCCACCGAATATCTCCAGCGCTGGGTGCATTTCTGGTTCGACGACGGCAAGCGCCTGGCGGCGGCCAGACGTCTGCAAGTGGCTCGCATCCAGCGCATCCGCCGGGAATGGGCGTCTCGCCGTTTGAGTGATGCCGGTTTCGCGGTGGATGGCGCGGCGCTGGACGGCTTGCTCGAGAGCGCCGCCCGCCGGATCGAGACGGCCCCGGACGTGACCGGCCTGCTCACCGAGGAGGCCCGCCTGACCAAGCACCTGTTCAAGTTGGCCGCCGAGACCGTGAACTACGGCGATTTCACCCGCGCCAAGCGCGGCAGCGGTACCGATCCGGCCAACCGTTTCCTCGATCACGGCAACTATCTGGCTTATGGCCTGGGAGCGGTGGCCACCTGGGTGTTGGGCCTGCCGCACGGGCTGGCGGTGCTCCACGGCAAGACCCGGCGCGGCGGGTTGGTGTTCGACGCCGCCGATCTGGTCAAGGATGCGCTGGTGCTGCCCCAGGCGTTCCTCTCCGCCGTGGCCGGCGACGAGGAACAGGCCTACCGTCGGGCGGTGATCGACGCCTTCGCCGACACCGAGGCGCTGGATTTCATGATCGACACTCTCAAGGCCATCGCCGACGAACTGGGGGCGGCGTCGTGAACGTCCTGTTCGTCTCCCAGTGCCGCGGCAACGCCCTGACCGAAACACGTCGCATCCTCGACCAGTTCGCCGAACGCCGCGGCGACCGCAGCTGGCACACCCCCATCACCTGGGAAGGACTGAAGACCGTCCACAAGCTGCTGCGCAAAAGCGCGCGCCGCAACACCGCCGTGGCCTGTTACTGGATTCACCGCGACCGCGCCGAGTTGATGTGGATCGTCGGCGACGCCCGCCGTTTCAACGAACAGGGCGCCACCCCCACCGACACCACCGCCCGCGATCGGATCCGCGCCCGGGACGAGAACGACTGGCGCCACGGCGAGGTCATTCGCCTGCTCGCGGCCCTGGCGGCGCTGTTCCACGATTTCGGCAAGGCCAGCGCTGCCTTCCAGGCCAAGTTGCGCGGCAACGCTAAGACCCGCGATGCCTACCGCCACGAATGGGTGTCGCTGCGTCAGTTCGCCGCCTGGGTGGGGGATGCCAGCGACGACCGGGACTGGCTCCGGCGCCTGGCCGCCGAAGACTTTGGTTCCGATGCCTGGCGAAATCGCCTGGTCCGCGACGGCCTGGACGAAAGGGCGCCGCCCCCGCTCAAGTCCCTGCCGCCCCTGGCCCGGATCGTCGGCTGGCTGATCCTGAGCCATCACCGCCTGCCGCAGGGAAAAATCGGGCGCAGCAGCGGGCTGAAAACGGTGGAAACGCGCATCACCGCCGACTGGTGTGGTGCCGATTCCCAGGCCGACGAAAAGGCCAAGGCCCGGTGCTGGGAGTTTCCAAAGGGTCTGCCGTGGGACAGCGATCACTGGCGCCGCCACGCCGCCCGTATCGCCAAGGCGTTGCTAGGCCACCCGACCGCCTTCGAGAAGGACTGGATGGACGCCCCCTTCGTCGCCCACCTGGCCCGCCTCACGCTGATGCTGGCCGATCACCATTATTCCAGCCGCCCGTCCCTCGCCCGCTATGGCGAGCCGGATTTCCCCCTCCACGCCAACACCGATGCCGAGGGCAAGCTCAAGCAACGGCTCGACGAGCACCTCATCGGCGTCGAGGTGGACGCCTCGCGCATCGCCCGCACGTTGCCGCGCCTGGACCAGGGGCTGCCCCGCATCGCCCGCCACCGGGGCTTCCGCCGCCGCACCCGGCAGACCCCCTTCCTATGGCAGAACCGCGCCTTCGACCTGGCCGAGAGCCTGCGCCCCCGCGCCGCCCGCCAGGGCTTCTTCGGCATCGACATGGCCTCCACCGGCACCGGCAAGACCCTGGCCAACGGCCGCATCCTCTACGCCCTGGCCGATCCCCGGCTGGGGGCGCGCTTCACCGTGGCCCTGGGACTGCGCATCCTCACCCTGCAGACCGGCGACGCCTATCGGGAACGGCTGGGGCTGGAGGCCGAGGATCTGGCGGTACTGGTGGGTGGCGGCGCCGTGCGCGAGCTGTACGAGCAGGGGAAAAAGAAGGAACGGGAAGAAGAAACCCCGACACCCACGCCCGTCCCAGGCAGCGAGTCGGCGGCGGACCTGCTCGGCATGGAGGCCTACGTCCATTTCGAAGGCAGCCTGGAAGACGGTCCTTTGACCCGCTGGCTCGAACGCCAGCCCCGCGCCCTGCTCCAGGCCCCCATCGTAGTCTGCACCGTCGATCACCTGACCCCGGCCACCGAGGGCGTCCGCGGCGGTCGCCAGATTCTGCCCATGCTGCGCCTGCTCACTTCCGACCTGGTGCTGGACGAGGTGGACGACTTCGACGTAGCGGACCTCCCCGCTGTCACCCGGCTGGTACACTGGGCCGGGATGCTCGGCAGCCGGGTGCTGCTCTCCTCGGCCACCCTGCCGCCGGCCCTGGTGCAGGGGCTGTTTCAGGCCTATCTCGAGGGCCGGCGGGCGTTTCAGGAAAGCCGCGGCGAACCGGGGCTGCCGCTGAATCCCTGCTGCGCCTGGTTCGACGAATTCGGCGCCGAGGCGGCCGACTGCGCCGACCCGGAGGCGTTCCGCGAACACCACGAGGTATTCGTGGAACACCGCCTGAAGAAACTGGCCCGCCAACCGCAGCGGCGCAAAGCTATCGTACGCCCCCTGGCGATCACCGCTGAAGGCGAGGGAGACGAGAAACGGCGCCGCTTGTGCGAAGCCCTGGCCGGGGAACTGAAAGACGCCATCGGGGAACTGCACCAACGCAACCACCAGATCGATCCCGAAACCGGCAAACGGGTCAGCCTCGGCCTAGTGCGCATGGCCAACATCGATCCCCTGGTGGAGACCGCCTGCGCCCTGGCGGCGCTGGGAATGCCGGAAGGCCGGCGCCTCCACCTGTGCGTCTATCATTCCCAGTTCCCCCTCTATCTGCGCGCCCACATTGAAAGCCGTCTGGACCGGCTCCTCCGCCGTCACCGGCCCGAGGCACTGTTTCAGGACTCAGAAATGCGCGCCTGGCTGCGCCGGTTTCCCGAGCGGGACCAGATCTTTCTGGTGCTGGCCACCCCGGTGGCCGAAGTGGGTCGCGACCACGACTACGACTGGGCCGTGGTGGAGCCGTCGTCCATGCGCTCCATCATCCAGCTCGCCGGGCGGGTGCGCCGCCACCGCCGCGAGCCCTGGGACGAGATCAACATTCAACTGCTGTCCACCAATCTCAAAGCCCTGGAAGGAAAGCATCCCGCCTATTGCCGCCCCGGTTACGAAAGCCGCGAATTTCCCCTCGACAATACGACCTGCGGGAGCTGCTTCGTCCCGAAGAGATCGCCCGTCTCGACGCCACGCCCCGCATCCGCCAGCCCGATCCCTTGCAGCCGCGCCGCCGTCTGGCCGATCTGGAACACGCGGTGCTGGCCGACCTGATGCTGGGGGCGGAGAAGAAGCGCCGCGACGTCACCCTGTGGTGGCGCACCCGGGCCCATCTCAGCGGTGTGCTGCAAAGGGACCAGCCCTTCCGCGCCGGCCAGCCCACCGAACCCTGGTGCCTCCTGCCGGACGAGGACGGGGCATTGCGGCTGCATCGCATCGAGCGCGACGGCACCCTCACCCTCAACGATAGCCTGCGCCATCCATTGCAGGTGGATCTCGGCGCGCGCACCGGCTGGTGGGGCGACAGAGACGACCTGGCGGTGCTGGAAGCCCTCGCCGCAGAGCGGGACATGGATCTGGAAAGCTGCGCCCGGCGCTTCGCGGTGCTGGAGCTTCCCGACCCCGGCGACGGCGGCTGGTGGTATCACCCGGCGCTGGGATTCAGCCGCCGGCGGGTGTAAAAATTCAGGCCAGGGTCGGATTTTGAGCCACCCTTGTGCCAAACTGGATAACGTGGCTATTAAAGCGAAAGGATCACTCTCATGACGAATCCAACCGAAATCACCCGCCTGCGCCAGGCGATGGAGGACTTCATCGCCGCGCGGTTGCAGGCCAAGCTGGACAAGGAAAAGGACGAGGACAAGCGCCGCCGGCTGATCGAAGCCCACCGGCCGCCCGCCTGGATCGCCGACGCCGGCCGCCGGGTGAAGCAGATCCAGCTGGTGAGCCATGCCCTCAAGTACACCCATCCCGACGCCCGCGGCACCAGCCTGTACAGCGAGGGCAACTTGGAAGCAGGAGATGAATTGATCGGCACCCATACCCTTCGCGGGCGTCTCACCCCGGACGTGGTGGGCAACGCCGCCGCCCTCGACGTGTTCAAATTCCTCAGCCTCGAGGTGGATGGCAAGCCCATCTGGCAGCGTGCCGTGGAAAACGACCCCAACCTGCTTGCCGCCCTGCCCGGCGACGACGAGGAAAAGGGGGCCTGGATCGCCGCCTTCGCCACCTTGCCCCAGCCCAAGGGTGGGCCGGCCTCCCACAAGCTGGCCAAGCAGCTTTACTGGCCCTTGGAGAAAGGGGCGTACCATTTGATGCAACCGCTGTTT
>JALSGR010000051.1 GCA_026982635.1 Methylothermaceae bacterium
GGCGACATAGTCGACGGGCATCGCCTCGAGGCGGTCGGGATCGATCAGGTTGGTCGCCGCGTCTTCCTCGTCGTCGGCGCCGACGAAGCGTTGGGTGGAACCGTGGGCCAGGACGATCCGCGGCCGGTCGCCGGGCAATGTTTCGAAGAGCTCACCGTCGTGGAGCCAGGCCGCCGGATCGCCGACCACGGTCCGGTGGTGCAGCGGACAGGGCAGGATTACGGCCTGATCCAGGATCACCGGGGTAGGCTCGAGCAATATCCTCAGGTTCGGCGCCAGTTGGTCGCGTTCCTGGCGGAAGAACGGCTGCTCCCAGATACTGCCGGGACCGCCGTGGTCGTGGTTGCCCGGAATCGCCAGCACCGGCACCGGAATCCGGCCGATGGCGGCGCAGGCGGCCGAGACCGTCGCTTTGTCGACGGTAATCGAATCGAACAGGTCCCCGGCGACCAGGACGAACGCCGCCCCTTGCCGGACCGCGGCTTCCCCGATCCGGTCGATGGCGTCGATGCGCGCCCGGCGGAGCGCCGCCCGCTTGTCGGGATCACGGACCTGGGCGAACGGTTTGCCGAGTTGCCAGTCGGCGGTGTGGACGAAGGTGACGGGGGTCATGACACCGTTTCCTTGCCGCCTTCGTGGACACGTTGATCCATGGCTTGGGTGAACAGTTGCAGCGTACGCAAGGTATCGTCGGTGAAATAGGTTTTGCTGCGCTTGAATTTTGCACCGATCTCCCGGATAAGATCACGAAAGTCCCACAGAATGATACCGGCCGCCTCCGCCTGCGCTGCCGCCTCGTCGGTCCATCCCCAGCTGACGATCACCTTGCCGTATAGCGCATCGAAACCGAAATGGCGTAACGTTTCGATCACCTCGGGAACATTGAACTTGCGTTCGACGAAGTAACCGATCGTTCGTCGTTGTCCCGCCGTCTTCGTTCGCTGCTTGAGCGCTTCGTGGCTGAACGGCTTCGCCGTTAACTTGCTGTAGGCTCCGGACACGGATACGCCAACCTCGATGTGATAGCGGTCGAGATTGACAGGGTCGATAGCCAGAAGATCGATCTCGTACTGTCCAGCACAGCGGATGTTCGGGATCGTTGCCCATCCTTTCACGTACCGGACATAGGATTCCACGATTCGCTCGGTCGTTTCCACGATTCAAATTCCCCCGCCAGCCGGATCGTA
>JALSGR010000052.1 GCA_026982635.1 Methylothermaceae bacterium
TGGCCGACATGAAGCTGCGCATCGACGAGGCCGACGCTTTCTTCTATCCCGACGTCTTCGTCACCTGCGACCGCCGCGACCTCGGCGAACGCCTCTACAAACGCCACGCCTTGTTCGTCGCCGAGGTCGTGTCGCCTTCCACCGAATATTTCGACCGCGGATACAAGTTCCGCATCTACCAGCAGGCCCGGGCGTTGCATGAGTACTGGCTCATCGATCCCAATCGTGTCGCCGTGGACGTCTACCGCCGTCTCGACGACGACTGGCTCCTGCACGGTTACGGCGAAGGGGACGGAACGGTTCCGCTGCGTTGTCTGGCGCTCGAGATCGACTTGGCGGAGCTGTACGAAGACGTGTTTTGAGGGAATGTAAGCCATGGGTGATTTTTTTCAGAACGGGGTGGTGACCTGTCTGCACCGCCTGTCGCAGCGGCCCATCGAGGAGCTGGAGGCGGAACTGGTGCGGTTCTCGGCCACCCGCCCCATGTCGCTGGTCCTGCCTTCCCTCTATTCGGAACTGGAGGGACGGGCGCTGCCGGCGATCCTGGAAGAACTGGCCAAGGTGCCTTATCTCAGCGAGATCGTCATCGGCCTCGACCGTGCCGACGAGGACCAGTTCCGCCACGCCCGGAAGTTTTTCGACCGCCTGCCCCAGCACCACCGCATCCTCTGGCACGACGGTCCGCGTTTGAGGGCGCTGGACCAGCTATTGGCTTCCCAGGGGCTGGCTCCCCAGGAGCCGGGCAAGGGGCGCAACGTCTGGTATTGCTACGGCTACGTGATCGCTTCGGGCAAGGCCGACGTCATCGCCCTGCACGACTGCGACATTCTGACCTACAGCCGGGAAATGCCCGCCCGGTTGTTCTATCCGGTGGCCAACCCCGCCCTCAATTACCGCTTCTGCAAGGGATACTACTATCGCGTCGCCGACGGCCGGATCCATGGGCGGGTCACCCGTCTGATGCTGACCCCCCTGGTGCGGGCCTTGAAGCTGGTCATCGGGCCGCTGGATTACCTGGAGTTTCTCGACAGCTTTCGTTATCCCCTGGCGGGGGAGTTCTCCATGCGGGTGGACGTGGTGCGGGAAATCCGCATTCCCAGCGACTGGGGGCTGGAGATCGGGGTGCTGTCGGAGGTCCACCGCAATCAGGCCCACAGCCATTTCTGTCAGGTGGAGATCGCCGACGCCTACGATCACAAGCATCAACCGGTCTCCCAGGACAATCCGGAGCGGGGGCTGGCCAAGATGAGCATGGACATCAGCAAGGCCCTGTACCGCAAACTGGCCACCATGGGCTGCGTCCTGCACCAGGAAACCTTCCGGGCCCTGAAGGCCACCTATTACCGCATCGCCCTCGACTTCGTCGATCGCTACTACAGCGAGGCGCGCATCAACGGTCTCAGTTTCGACCGTCACGCCGAGGAGCAGATGGTCGAACTGTTCGCCCAGCACATCTGGCTGGCGGGGGAGCAGTTCTTGGAAAATCCCATGGAAACCCCCTTCATCCCCAGCTGGAACCGGGTGGTCAGCGCCATTCCCGATTTCCTCGAGCGCCTCTACGAAGCGGTGGAGGAGGACAACGGCTAGGCCTGGCTCAGCCAGGCGACGCCGTAGGGGAGAAGTTCGCAGGTATCGGCGACCGCCGAACCGGAAATCAGCTCGTGCCAGGTGCCGGGGGGGAGCTTCAGCCGGCGGGGTTCCGGGGTCACGTTGTGCAACGCCAGCAGCCGCTGATCGGGACAGTTCCTTTCCACCGCGAAGACGGCGGGGCCTAAATCCGGAATGCGCTGGGAGGCGTCGGGATGGAAGGCCGGCTGTTTCCGGCGCAGGGCGATCAGGGCGGTAAGCTGGCTCAATACCTGCGCCTGGGGGCTTTCGGGGTCGGCCAGGCGGGATGTCAGACAGCGCAGGTCCCATTTGTGGCGGTTGATCGCCCGGGGGGCGCCGGTGCGGTGAACCGCCTCCAGGTCGTTCTCCGTGCCGAAAAGGCTGAGAACGTAGAAGGCCGGGATGCCCTGCAGGGCCAGCATGATGGCGTGGGCGCAGCGGTGGCGTTCGAGCGCCAGGGCGTCGCGCCCCCGGCAGGTGCCCTGCATGGCGCTGAACCAGGTGATGTTGATCTCGTAGGGGGCTTTGCCGCCGTCGGCCGTGGTCCGCCAGGAGACCAGACCGCCGAGCCGCTCCATTCCCGCCACCAGTTGCTCGATCTCCCGGGGTGGGATCAGCCCTTCCAGGGGGCGCAGGCCGATGCCGTCGTGACAGGCGAGAAAGTTGAGGAAGGTGCAGCCTGCGGGGGGCGGTTCCAGACGGGCGGCCCAGCGGTTCAGGTACTCGGCGCTGCCGTGGTACAGCGCGTGGAGCACCAACGGCGGCAGGGGAAACTGATAGACGACGTGGGCCTCGTCCCCCTGACCGAAATAACCGACGTTCTCCGCATGGGGGACGTTGGTTTCCGTGATGAGCAGCGTGCCCGGCGCCACCTGGTCCACCACGTCACGGAGCAGCTTGACCACCTCATGGGTTTCGGGCAGGTGAATGCAGGGAGTGCCGATCTTCTTCCACAGATAGGCGATGGCGTCCAGCCGGATCAGGCGGGAGCCCCTGGCCAGGTAGAACAGCAGGATGTCCAGATATTCGAACAGGACCTTGGGGTTGCGGAAATCGACGTCGATCTGGTCCGGGCTGAAGGTGGTCCAGACCCAGCGGGGCCCTCTCACCGTCTCGAAGCGGGTCAGAAGTGGGGTTGTCCTGGGGCGGACCACCATGGAAAGATCGGTGGCAGGATCCACCTCGATGAAATAGTCGCGTCCCGGTTCCAGGTCCCTGAGGTAGTTCTGAAACCAGGCGTGGCGGCTGGAGACGTGGTTGATCACCAAGTCGGTCATCAGTTTGAAATCTACGGCGATCCGTTCGACGTCGGGCCAGTGACCCAGTGCCGGATCGACTTCGAGGTAGTCGATGACGGCGAAACCGTCGTCAGAGCTGTAGGGGAAATAGGGCAGGATGTGGACGCTGCTGAAGCAACCCGCCAGCCGTTCCGTGAGGAAACGGTGCAGGGTGTGCAGGGGCGCTTCCGCCGGTTGGCGGATGCTGTCTCCGTAAGTGATCAGCAGGACGTCGCCGGCATCCCAGAGCGTGGCCGAAGGGAAGTGGATGTCCGGGGCGAAGCCGGCCAGTTTGTCCAGCAGATGGCCGGTGAGTGGACCGGCCTGGTATTCTCCGTAAAGAAAGCCCAGGCGCCGGCGGATTCGTTCCCGCAAGGCGGGAGGAAAGTGCGCCGCCACGTCAGTCACGGAAGTTGACGAACTGCAGGGGAAGGCCCAGGGACGCTTCCCGCAGCGTACGGATCACCTGCTGCAGGTCGTCGCGTTTCTTTCCGCTCACCCGGATCTTCTCCCCCTGAACGCTGGCCTGGACCTTTAGCTTGGTGTCCTTGATGCGTTTGACGATCTTCTTCGCCAGTTCCTTGTCGATGCCCTGGTGCAGGGTGACGACCTGATGGGCGGCATGGCCGCTGACCTGTGGCGCGCCCACTTCCAGGCAGCCGATGTCCACGCCCCGCTTGGCCAGCTTCAGCTGTAGGATGTCCAGCATCTGCTTGAGCTGGAATTCGTTCTGGGCGTGAAGGGTGATGTGTTCGTCTTCCTGCTGGAAGTGGGCGCCGGATCCCTTGAAGTCGAAACGGTTGGCCACTTCGCGGTTCGCCTGGTCCACTGCGTTGGTCACCTCGTGTATGTCGACTTCGGAGACGATGTCGAACGACGGCATGGTCACTCCCTCTCTTCGTGAAACGAATCCTCGTCCCCGGTGGCGGGGAAGTCGCTCTCTTCCCATTCCTCGGCGCCTTCTTCCAGACCCATCTCCGAGTAGGGAAGATCTTCCGGCTCCACGTCGTCCAGGGGCGCGGTCCAGTCTTCCGGTTCCTCGATGGGTTCGAGATCGAGCTCCCGCCAGGCGTCGATGTCGATTTCGTCGATGTTGCCATCGAAGTACTGGATTTCGATGGTGCCGGAATCCTCGTCCACGGCGACGATCTCGAACTTCTGGTTCGAATCCAGATCCAGGTACCAGTTGCCTTCGATGGGATCGAGTTCGTTCATGACGACCTCCAACACGTCGGTTTGTCGCTGTGACCGGGGGAAAGAGGTGGGGTTCCTGCTAATCTAGCACAAAGTTGTCAGCGTTTCCGGTGGGCGCGGATGATTTCATAGGCTTCCCGGATCTTCTGGGTTTTTTCCGTGGCGATGCGCACCATTTCCTCGGGCAGGCCCTTGGCCACCAGCTTGTCGGGGTGATGCTGGCTCATCAGTTTGCGATAGGCCCGTTTGATTTCCTCGTCGGAGGCGTCGGGCGAAACCCCGAGCAAGGCGTAGGCGCTGGCGAGGCTGGGTTGGCGCGGGGGCGGACGGTGCCCGTGGCGCTGCTGGTACTGATGCTGGCCATAGGCTTGGGAGAAGCGCAGCTGGGCTTCGATGAAGGCGCGCAACGCCTGAAACTCGAAGCGGGAGAACCCCAGACGCTCACAGATGTGGAGCAGCAGGCGTTCTTCGGCAGGGTGCAGGCTGCCGTCGGCATAGGCCGCCTGCAGCAGGATCTCGATGAAGATGCGCACCAGGGAGGAGCGTCGGCCGACTTCCTGGCGGAATTGGT
>JALSGR010000053.1 GCA_026982635.1 Methylothermaceae bacterium
CCAAAGCGGTATTGAGAAGGTGAATGGCCAGATTGACCGCCTTGAAATGGGCCGGATGTGCCGGATAGCTGGCGTGCTGCAGGTAGAAACTCAGGTAGGAAAGCGGTCGGCCCAGCGGGCCGGAGAATCCATTGAGTATGTATTGCTGCCAGGAGGGATCCGGTTGGGATAGAGGGCCGAGATTTGGAATATCGTCGAGGTAAAAGCCGCCGCCTAGCCCCGGCAGATAAAGCGCCAGGGGTGGAATCAGGGCGGCAAGCGCTGTCCAAAGGAAAGCGCCGCCCGGGAGGCGGCGCTTGATGGTGGACAATTCCATACGATTTATGAGTTTATTGGCAGATTTTCGGTCGAATGGCACTGTCGATACCGGCGCACGAGAAGGAGAATGCCCCGGTGGAACTGTTGAAGGTCATGGAAACGGTTTTGCCCTTCAGCTTCGAGCTCACGCCGCTGTTTTTGAAAGTCGCTATATAGGAGAAGTCGCTTTGGGTAATCGTGGAAATATATTTCCCTGTGGTGACCGCGTTTCCGAGTTCGCCCATGGTAGGAGCTGCGCCTTCGGTGTTGTAATATTCCGCGATCGAGCTTTTCAGGCCGCCGAGGAGGGTGGTGGCTTCAGCCGCCTGCGCCCTGGCGGTGTAATCCTGATAGGCCGGAATCGCAATCGCCGCCAGAATCCCGATGATCGCCACCACGATCATCAGTTCGATCAAGGTGAAGCCCTGTTGGGTGCGTTTCATCATGACGATGTCTCCTGTTGTGGGTTGAAGAAAAAGTTCACCCTGGATGTAGCAGGTGGCGTGCCAATTTTCTTTTCCTTCGATTTCAATCGGTTACGTTGTTCCCGCCGTGGCGGTGCGGTGCCGCCGGTGTCCACATGTGACATTTTTGTCAATCGTCGCCACCGTCCAGCCCCCACTTCTGCAAGCGGTATTTGAGCTGGCGCAGGGTCATCCCCAGCCGCCGGGCGGCCTTGGAGCGGTTCCAGCGGGTCTGCTCCAACGTGTCGAGGATGGTGCGGCGGGCGATGTCGTCGAGATAGTCTTCCAGGGAGAAGGGGCCGTCGGGGACGGGAAGCGCCGCGGCGGCCGGGCCGGTCGTTTCGACGGGGGGGAGGTCGAGGTCGGCGGCGTCGATGGTGTCCTTGTCGCACAGGGCGGCGGCCCGTTCCAGCACGTTTTCCAGTTCGCGGACGTTGCCGGGGAAGGGATAGCGGCACAGGGCCTCGATGGCCCCGGGGGTCAGGCGCAGGGTTTCCATGCCCATTTCCGCGCTCAGGCGGGCGAGGATGCGCTCGGCCAGGCGGGGGATGTCCTCCCGGCGTTCCCGCAGGGGCGGCACCCGCAGTTCGATGACGTTGATGCGGTAGTAGAGATCCTGGCGGAACCGGCCTTCGGCCACCAGGGCCTTGAGATCCTTGTGGGTGGCGGAGAGGATGCGGACATCGACGGGGATTTCCTCGGTGCTCCCCACGGGGCGGACCCGCTTTTCCTGGATCGCCCGCAGCAGTTTCACCTGCAGGTGCAGGGGCAGGTCGGCCACCTCGTCTAGAAATAGGGTGCCGCCGTCGGCGGCCTGGAACAGGCCGGTCTTGTCGGCCACGGCGCCGGAGAAGCTGCCCTTCTTGTGGCCGAAGAACTCGCTTTCCATCAGTTCCGCCGGGATGGCGCCGCAGTTGACCGCCACGAAGGGTTTGCCGGCCCGAGGGCCCTTGGCGTGGATCAGGCGGGCCACCAGCTCCTTGCCGGTGCCCGATTCGCCGCTGATGAACACCGGCGCCTGGGTGCGGGCCAGCTTGGCGATCTTGCCGCGGATTTCCCGCATCGGCGCCGAATCGCCCACCAGGACGTCGCGGGAACGGCGGTCGGGGGCGTCGGGGCCGTTGAGGCGGATGGCGCTGTCGACCAGTTTGCGGAGAATCTTCAGATCCACCGGCTTGGAGACGAAGTCGAAGGCGCCGTTCTTCAGGGCGCGGACGGCGGCTTCCATGTTGCCGTGGGCGGTGATGACCGCCACCGGCAGGTCGGGGAAGCGTTCCTGGATGTGGGCGACCAGATCCAGGCCGTCACCGTCGGGCAGGCGCATGTCGGTCAGGCAGAGCTGGAAGGTTTCCCGGTCGAGCCATCGTCTGGCCTCGGCCAGGTCGCCCGCCTTGCGTGCGGCGACGTTCATCCGGGCCAGGGTCAGTTCCAGCAGTTCGAGAATGTCGGGTTCGTCGTCGACGATCAGGGCGGTGGGTGTGGTCATGGTTTCAACGTCGCTGGTTCGGTTTCGGCGAGAATGAGGCGGAAACGGCTGCCGTGGGGGCCGTTGTCGTACTCGAGCCGGGCCTGGTTGAGCTGGGCCAGCTCGTGGGCGATGTAAAGCCCCAGCCCCGTCCCGGTGGTCGAGGTGGTGAAGAAGGGCTCGAAGATCCGGGGCAGGTGCTCGGCGGCGATGCCGGGGCCGTCGTCGATCACTTCGATGCAGGGGCGGCCGTCGGCGCGGCAAAGGCGGATCGTCACCCGTTCGCCGCCGTACTTCAAGGCGTTGTGGCACAGGTTGGCGAGGATCTGTTTGAGCTGCCCAGGGTCGGCCCGGGCTTCGACGCCGGTGTCGGTCACCGTCAGGGTCAGGGCGTCGCGCTGGACCTCTTCGTGGAATTCCTGGCGGAACCGCGCCAGCCATTCGGCCAGCGGCAGGGTTTCCAGCTTGGGGGGGTGGCGGCGCGACAATTGGAGCACGTTGCCGATGGTGTCGTCCACCCGGCGCACGTGCTTGCGGATGATCGCCACCAGGCGGCGGTCCTGATCGTCGAGCCGCTCGCTCTCTTCCAGGAGCTGGGCGGCATGGCCGATGGCGCCGAGGGGATTGCGGATCTCGTGGGCGATGCCGGCGGTCAGACGGCCGAGGGCGGCCAGCTTGCTTTCCTGAAGCCGCCGTTGGTAAAGCCGGTCGTCGTCTAGCAGGAGCAGAATCACGCTTTCCCCCTGGAGCGGCAGGCGGCTGGCGCGGAGGTGATAGGGGGTGGGGCCGTCCTGGAGGGTGGCGGTGTGGTGTTCACCGCCCTGAGCCTGCCATTCCCGAAGGGCCGCGGTCAGCAGCCCGGGAAGATCGCCGCAGTCTTCGGGCGGCCGGGTCAGGCCGAGCAGGCGCATGGCGGCTTCGTTGATCAAGCGTACCCGGTAATGGGAGTCCAGCACCACGATGCCGGACTGGAGGTGCTGGACGATGAAGGCGTTGAGTTTCTGCAGGTTGGCCAGATCCAGCTGGCGGCGGTCGGCCAAGGCCTCGCTCCGTTCGGCCCGCTTGGCCAGATAGGCGGCGAGCAGGGCGATGGCGAAGTAGGCCAGTCCCAGCGTACCGGCGTAAGTGTAGCCGCCCTCGGAAACGGTTCCCCGCCAATCGCCGTAGCCTTCCAAGGCCAGGACCGCCAGGCTCGCCAGGGCGGCGTAGCCCAGCGCGCAGCGTCCCCCGACCAGCAGGCCGGCCGCGGCCACCGACACCGCCAGCAGGACGCCGAGGCCGCTGCCCAGGCCGCCGCTGCTGTAGAGGATGGCCGAAAGCGCCGCCAGATCCAGCGACAGGTGCCCGGTGCTTTGCCAGCGGTAGCCGGGACGGCGCCAGAATGCCAGCGCCAGGCCGATCCAGGACGCCAGGCAGTAGAGCGAAACCGCCGCCAGGAACAGGTCCGGCGCGGCGCGTCCCAGGTGGGAAGGACCGAAACGGCCGATCCCGATGACCAGCAACACCGTGGCCAGGAGTGCCTGATAGGCGGCGAAGGTCAGCAGCAGGCGCCAGGCCTGCCCGGCTTCGAGACGGTATGACGACAGAGGGCAGGGTTGGAGCTGGGCTCCCGCTTCGGCCATGGGGTCGCCTCGGTCGGATGGTTGGCATAGAATACGGAGATATTCCAAATTATAGGCGGCTTGCGATGAACATCCACGAATATCAGGCCAAGGCGCTGTTGGCCGAATACGGCGTGTCCGTGCCGCCGGGCCGGGTGGCCGATTCCGCCGAATCGGCGCGGGCGGCGGCGGAGGCGTTGGGGGAAGGGCCGTGGCTGGTCAAGGCCCAGATCCACGCCGGCGCCCGCGGCAAGGCCGGCGGGGTGATCCGGGCGGAGACTCCCGAAGCGGTGGCGAAGGCGGCGGAGGCGCTTTTGGGCCGGCGTCTGGTCACGGCGCAGACGGGGCCGGAGGGGCTGCCGGTGAACCGCGTCCTGGTGGAAGCGGCGAGCGCCGTCGAGCGGGAATTGTACCTGAGCGTGCTGATCGACCGTGTTTCTGAGCGCATCGCCGTGGTGGGATCGGCCGCCGGGGGGATGGACATCGAACAGGTGGCCCGGGAACGGCCGGAGGCCATTCACCGGTTCCAGGTGCATCCGGCGGCCGGGTTCTTCCCCTATCAGGGGCGGGAGATGGCCTTCGCCATGGGGCTCGACAGCCGGCAGGCCCGCGATCTGGCGGGGATGCTGGGCGGTTTGCTGCGGCTGTTCCTGGACAAGGACGCGGCCCAGATCGAAATCAATCCCCTGGCCGTGACCGCCGAGGGCCGATTGTTGGCCCTGGACGCCAAGCTCCAGTTCGACGACAACGCTCTGTACGCCCATCCCGACGTCGAGGCCCTGCGGGACCCGAGCCAGGAGGACGAGAAGGAGCGGCGGG
>JALSGR010000054.1 GCA_026982635.1 Methylothermaceae bacterium
ACCAAGCGATTCACCCCCCGCATCGCCGCCGCCGGCCGGCCCTTCCTGATCGTGCCGCTGCGGGACGGCGATACGGTGCGCCGGGCTCGTTTCGATTTCAAAACCTGGGCCGAATCGACCGCTCCCGCCACCGCCGCTCAGGAAATCCTCCTGTTCAGCGCCCGCACCCGGCGTCCGGAGGTGGACTTCCACGCCCGCCTCGTCGGACCCGAGATCGGCCCGAAGGAAGACCCGCCCGTCGGGGCGGCGATGCCCGCCTTCTGCGGTTACCTGTGTTCCCACGAACACATCCGCAAGGGCACCTATGTCTTCACCGTGGAACGGGGCGCCGAGGGCACCCGCCGCAGTCTCCTCAATCTGGAAATGGACAACCGGGGAAGCGACCGCCTCGATCTGCGCATCGGCGGCGAAGCGGTGGTGGTGGCCGAAGGCCGTATCGAGGCCCCCTGAGAGGGAAAGATTGGCGCGCCCGGCAGGAATCGAACCTGCAACCCTCGGCTTAGAAGGCCGATGCTCTATCCGATTGAGCTACAGGCGCTGCGATTGGTCGGGGCAGAGGGATTCGAACCCCCGACATCCTGCTCCCAAAGCAGGCGCGCTACCAGACTGCGCTATGCCCCGCCCGCGATTGCGAGAGACGTCATTATAACGGGTTTGTCAACGACCAGGGAAGACCGCGCCGGCGGTACGCTCGACACCTATCCATTTGGTTTTCCGGTTCCCTCCGAAAGCAGTGACAGGTGGTAAGGCGGGGTACGACTGAAAGTCGGCTGCCGGGGGATCGGCACGGGATGAAACGCCGAATCCCCCGGTTTCTCCACCGTCAGGCGACTTTGATCTGAATTTTCCGGGGGCGAGCGCTTTCCCGCTTGGGAATGTAAAGCTGCAACACCCCGTCTTTCAGCTTGGCTTCGATCTTCTCCGGCTCCAGCTCGGAACTCAAGGTGAAGGAACGACGATAGTGAGGTGAACGGACCTCGGCATACAGGGCCTCCATGCCTTCCGGCGTTTCGATCACCGCTTTGCCCTCGATGGTCAGAGTGTTCCGATCGACCCGGACGTCGAGCCGATCGGGAGCGACGCCGGGCAGGTCCGCATAGAGATTCAGGCCGTTCTCGTCCTCGAACACGTCCACCGGGGGAATCAGGACGATTTCCCGCCGCGGAGCCGGAACCGTTTCCTGGGTCTGGGAAATTGCCGTGGTTTCTGCCATGACTCGCTCCTTATCCGGTTTTGACTTCGATATGCCGCGGTTTGACCGCTTCCCGCTTGTGAACGCGAATTCTCAGAATGCCGTCGCGATAGGTCGCCTCGACCCGTTCCGGATCGATGTCTTCCGGCAGGCTGATCGCGCGGCGAAATTCGCCGGCATAACGTTCCCGCAGATAGAAATTCACGTCCTCCCGCGCCAGATAGTCCAATTTGCGTTCCCCGGCGATGACCAGGAGATTGTCCTGGAGCGAAACGTCCAAGGCGTCGGGATCGATCCCGGGAACGAAAACGTAGACTTCCACCGCTTCCGGGGTCACCCCGACGTTGACCGCCGGAAAGGCCCCCCGCCCGGTGGCACGAATGTCGCTCATCCCACGCAGGGGAGCGAACAAGCTTTCCATTTCCCGGGCCAGTTGATCGAATTGGCGCAGCAGATCGCTTTCCAGACTCGCCAAATTGCCGAACATTGCCATCTTCCTCCGTATCGATTGATCGCTTTTGTCCGGGAAGATGGGGGCGGCGGTATTTTTTTCAAGCCCGCCTCATTCCTTCGGCTTCTGATACTCCGGCAGATCCACCTCGATCTTGAAGTAGCGGGGTTGCTTGCCGTCGGGAAGCTGGACCACTTTGTTATAGGAACGCACCTCGCCGCGCTCCAGGATATCCAGGGTGGGCACGTTGTCCCTGTCCACCCCGATGGTGGAATCCCCCAGTTGTATTCCCAGATGATCGAAGAAGATCACCCGGACGATGGGATGCACCCCGGTCAGACCATCGTTCTTCAGGGTCAGCTTGTATTCGTAGCGATGATCGTCCTCGGTCCCGATCAGGGTGAAGATGACGTTGCGCACATATTTCTTGTCGATGGGGATCACCTTGTCGAATTCCAGGGGTTTCAGACCCGGCAGCCGCCCCTGGACCAGATCGGCGATCTCCGCTTCCAGACGGGCCACCTTGGGGCGCAAGGTTTGCAGCTCGAGTTCCTGCTTGTGCTGCAGGACGGTCAGATCGTGCACTTCCTTGGCATAGAGACTCAAACGGATCGAAACGGCGAGCAGCAACAGGAACAAAATCGAAGACAACGCCCCCAAGAGATAAATGACGCGCAGGTGACGACGCCGTGAATGGCGATGGGTGTCGGGGGACTGGCGCCGTGCCCGGCGCCGCCTTTCGATAGGTCTTTCTGTCGTCATTGCGGAAGTGGTCGGCTCGCTCATGTATCGCTATCCATCTGCAACCTGTTAGCAAAAAACACGCCCATCGTTGATTGTTATTCGATAACATAGGGTTGGACGACAGGCACCGAGGCCTTGTAAAAAATTCTGACAAACGAGAACGTTCACCCCGGCCTATGATAAACGACCATTCCAACCGCTGCAGGGATTTGTGCGCCAACGACACCATTCCGGTCGCCGTCGCACGGCGGCGCATCCTCAAAGCTACCGAGGCGGTCACGGGCACGGACACGGTTTCCGTGGGCGCGGCGCTGCACCGCGTCCTGGCCGAAACGGTCGTCTCCCCCCTCGACGTGCCGGCTCACACCAACGCGGCGGTCGACGGCTTCGCCGTCCGGGGCAGCGATCTGCCCAGGGAAGGGACGGGACGGTTGCGAATCATCGGCACGGCTCTGGCCGGCAGGCCGTTCCCTTCGCCCCTTCCGGTGGGGCAGACGATCCGGATCATGACCGGCGCCCCCTTACCCAAAGGCGCCGATACCGTACTGATGCAGGAACAGGTCCTGGAAAACGACGGTTTCATCCAAATCGAGGCGCGCCACCGGCCGGGGGAGAACGTCCGCCACGCCGGGGAGGACATCCGCCGCGGAGAGACCGTGCTGGCGGCGGGAAAATACCTCCTGCCGCCGGATCTCGGCCTGCTCGCCTCCCTCGGCGTCGTGGAGGTGACCGTGACCCGCCGCCTGCGGGTGGGCCTTCTGTCCACCGGCGATGAAATCCTGCCGCCGGGAAGTCTCCACCAACCCGGCAAAATCTACGACAGCAACCGGTTCTCCCTGCGCGGCGCCGTGACGGCCCGACTGGTTGCCGACATCATCGACTACGGTATCGCCCCCGACGACCCCCCGACCCTGAAACGAACCTTCCAGGAAATGGCGCAACGGTGCGACGTCATTCTTTGTTCGGGCGGCGTCTCGGTCGGAAGCGCCGATTACACCAAGGAAGCGCTGACCGCCCTGGGCAGCGTCGAATTCTGGAAGGTAGCCATCAAGCCCGGCCGCCCCCTGGCCTTCGGCTGCATCGGCGACTGCCTGTTCTTCGGCCTGCCGGGCAATCCGGTGGCGGTGTTGGTGACCTTCTACCAGTTCGTCCTCCCCGCTCTGCTCAAACGCGCCGGCGTTCACCATCCGCCGCCGTTTCCCACCTTCCCGGCCCGCAGTCTGGAGAAATTGCGCAAGAAACCAGGACGCACCGAATTCCAGCGTGGCATCCTGGAGCGGGACGAGACCGGCCGGTGGCAGGTCCGCACCACCGGCAAACAGGGCTCCGGCATCCTCAGTTCCATGAGCCGGGGCGACTGTTTCATCGTTTTGGAACACGACCGCGGCCCCGTGGAAACGGGCGACTGGGTTGAGGTGCTGCCCTTCTCGGCCCTGATGTGAGCGCCTTGTGTGAAAGCAAGGACAGACACACCTCCGAGCGCCGGCTCAGCCATGCACCAGCGTCGGTTCCTCCGCCAGGGTTTCCGCCGGCCGGGTCTCGTATTTGCCGATGGTGAGAAGATCCCACACCAACAGGAGAAAACCGGCGACCGTCACCCAGCCGAACGCCATGCGCCAGGCCATGGATTCCACGAACCAGGGATGGGTCTGGGCGGCGAAGTAGGCGCTCCAGGTGGAACCGCCCTGGGCCCGCTCGATGAACGACTGTTCGTAACCGGCGATCAACAGGGCGACGGTCATCCCCATCACCCCAACGCTGAGCAACCCAAGGGCCCATTTCCAGCGCCACCCCCCGACCAGGCCGGCCCCCATCCAGACGTTGCCGCGCCACCGTTGCACCGCCAGATAGAAAAAGGCGATGTTGATGGTGGCGTAGGCGCCGAAGAAGGCCAGGTGGCCGTGGGACGGGGTCCACTGGGTGCCGTGGGTGAACAGGTTGATCTGTGGCAGGGTATGCATGAAGCCCCAGACCCCGGCACCGAGGAAGTTGCCGAAGGCGTGGGCGACGATCCAAGCCAGGGCCGGGTGGTTGCGGTTCTTCAGACGATGGACGCCGGCGTCGTAGATGGCGTGGACCACCATCGCCACGAGGGGAATCGGCTCCAGGGCGGAGAAGAAGCCGCCGATGGCGAGCCAATATTCCGGCGCCCCGATCCAGAAGTAATGATGGCCCAGCCCCAGGATACCGGAGCCGAACATCAGGGCCACCTCGATGTAGAGCCAGGTTTCCACGATCCGGCGCCGTACCCCGAGCAG
>JALSGR010000055.1 GCA_026982635.1 Methylothermaceae bacterium
CACCCACAGCGCCTGGGACTTCGAGAAGATCGTCGCCCGGGCCGTCTATTACCTGCTGCTGATCCTGGTGTTCATCGCCTTCTTCGACGCCCTGGACCTGAAGATGGTGTCCGAACCGCTTCAGGTGTTGACCACCCAGGTGTTCGCCTACCTGCCGAAATTGTTCGCCGGTCTCGGCTTGACCCTGCTGGCCTGGCTGCTGGCGCTGCTGGGGCGGTTGTCGATCACCAAGCTGCTGGAAAAGAGCCGTCTCACGGAGCAGTTGGCCGCCGAGGCCGAAGGCGAGACCCTGGCCACTTCCCTGGGCAACATCGTCTTCTGGCTGGTGCTGTTGATCTTTCTGCCCGCCATCCTGGGCACCTTCGGCCTCGAAGGGTTGCTGGGTCCGGTGCAGAACATGGTCAACGAGATCCTGGCGATGCTGCCCAACATCTTCGGCGCCCTGGTGCTCGGTTTCGTCGGCTGGCTGGTGGCCCGCATCTTGCGTGATCTGGTGACCAACATCCTCGACGTTTCCGGCATCAACGCCCTGGGGCGCAAGGCGGGGCTGACCGGGGAGATGACCCTGGCGCGCCTGATCGGCACCCTGGTGTTCCTCTTCGTCCTGATTCCGGCCCTCATCGCCGCCCTCAACGCCTTGAAGATCGAGGCCATCTCCCAGCCGGCGACCCAGATGCTGACGGCGATCCTCACCGTGATCCCCAACCTCATCGCCGCCGCCCTGATCCTGGGCATCGCCTGGTTCGTCGCCAGGCTGGTGGCGGGTCTGACGGTCAACATCCTCGCCGGGATCGGCTTCGACCGCCTGCCCCAGAAGCTCGGTCTGCCCTGGCGCGCCGACGCGGAGGGGGCCGCGCCCAGCGTGGTCGCCGGACGGCTGGTGACTTTCTTCATCCTGCTGTTCGCCTTCGTCGAGGCCGCCAATCGCCTGGGGTTGACCCAGATTTCCGAGCTGGTGGGCTATCTGATCCGATTCGGCGCCAAGATCCTGCTGGGGAGCATCATCCTCGTCGCCGGTTTCTGGCTCGCCAATCTGGCCTATGCCGCCATCCGGCGGGCGTCGCCGGCGGATCGTCCCAACCCCCTGGCGCCGGTGGCCCGGATCGCCATCATGCTGGTGGTGACCGCCATGGGTCTGCGGGAGATGGGCATCGCCGAGGACATCGTCAACGCCGCCTTCGTGCTCACCCTCGGCGCGGTGGCCGTGGCCTTCGCCCTGGCCTTCGGTCTCGGCACCCGGGAAGCGGCCGGCGAGCTGGCCAGACGCTGGGTCGAAAGACTGCGCTGAGCGTTCATTCCCCCTCCGCGGAGGGGGATTTTTTCGCCCGCCTTCCCGGAAGCGCCAGTTCCACCAGCAGGGGCAGGTGGTCGGAGGCGAGCCGGGCCAGGGGGGCGTCGTGGACTTCGGCGCCGAGGACCTCGACGTCGGGGCTGACGAAGATGTGATCCAGGCGGATCAGGGGAAAGCGGCTGGGAAAGGTGGCCCGGACGCGGCGTCGTCGGGCGCGGGCGGTCGCGTCGGCCAGACGGCGACGCAGGCGCCGGCACAGGCCGGAACGGGGATGAGTGTTGAGATCGCCGCACAGGACGACCGGCCCCCGGCAATCGGGATGGCCGAGCCATTCCCGGGACAGCAGGGCCTTGAGCTGCTGATGCCTTTCGGCGGGCGTCAGTCCCAGATGGGTGTTGAGAATCTGCCAGGCGCGTCCCTGCCATTCCACTTCCACCCACAGGACCCCGCGGGGTTCCAGAAAGCGGGGGCCGGGGAGGGGGCCGGCCTTCACCAGCCGGAGGGGCAGCGCGCTCAGCACCGCGTTGCCGTAGCGTTCTTCCGCCACTTGGAAGGCGGGATGAAACCGGTATTCCATGCGCAGGTGATGGGCCAGGCGGTGGGCCTGATCCAGACGGTTGCTGCGGGCGCGGTTGACGTCCACCTCCTGGAGGGCGACCACCTGGGCCCGACAGGCGGCGATGACGTGGGCGATCCGTTCCGGGAGGCGATGGCCGTCGGTCCCCAGGCAACTGTGAATGTTGTAAGTGAGAACCCGTAGTCCGGTCACTGGCGTCGCAGAATCTTCAGCGCCGCGGCGCGCAGGTCCGCGGTGGTGAGGGGGGCGCCGGCCGGCAGCGGCGCGTCGCGGGGCAGACAGGCGAACGCCGAGGTCTCGTTGGGCCCGGCACCGGCATGGGCGCCGTTTTCGATGGCGAAAGTAAGCGGCTGTACCCCCTTGCGCCAACCCACCAGGACGAAATCCCCCGCCTCCGGATGACGGCACAATTCCAGCCAGTCGCGTCCCAGGTATTCCAGCCAGGGATGATCGTCGCCGAACAGGATCGCGGCGTCCTCGGGCAGGGTGTATCTTCCTTCCGCAGTCCAGGCCAGGAGCCGGCCGTCCCGGTGGAACAGCACCAGGGGCACCCGAACCTGCTCCACCAGGCCGCGGGCGAGGCGCTCGCACAGATCCCGGTCCAGCGGCCGGTCGAGGTACAGATGTCCCACCGGACCCAGAGCGGCCAGGGCGGCGGTCCGACCCCGCTTCACCGGGTCGTCGTCGATCGGGAACAACCGCTGAATCCGTTTGCCGCCGAACCAGCGGATCCGCAGGGTTTGGATGCCCTTGCCCACGTCCGCCTGGAGACGGCAGGCCAGGCCCAGGTCGGCGAGAAGGTCGCGGACGGCGTCGTCCAGGTGGCGTCCGTGGCGGTGCACGTAGGGGATCACCCGTTCCTGGCCGTGATCCGAATAGACCCAGACCTGATAGCGCCGGCGGCCGCGGCGGGCGGCGCGCTCGATACGGGCGACGGCGTCGTCGATACCCTTGAGGGTCCAGTGGGCGAAGCGGGAATCGGGCCCCCGGCGGTGGGCCTGCTCGTCGTAGCCGAGTAGGTTCACGTGAACGACCGGCAGGCCTCTGGCGATGTCGAGACGGGCGCCGATCACCGAAAGTTCACGCAGTAGAATGACGATCCCCACCCGGGTGGGAATGAATTTCAGTTCCTTGAAAAAATCCTGGCCGGCGATGACGCCGCGGAGGAAATCGACGACGGCCAGGCCCAGTTCGATAGCCAGCAGGGCGGCCAGACGGACGAAGCTGGGCAGATGCAGGAACGCGAACAGGCCGAGGATCCAGGGGGGAGCGCCCCGGAGCGGCGGCCCCCAGCCGATGGCGGCGGGGCAGAAATGGGGTTCGGCGGCGCCGCCGGTGAAGTTGTCCACGTAGGCGCTGCCACCCTCGAGCAAAGGCCGGCCGCCGTTCCGGCGCAGGCGCGCCTCCACCGCCGCCGCTGGTCCCGGCTCGTACATCCGGATCACTTCGCCGCTTTCCCGGTCCCGGAAGCTGAACGCCGGCACCGCTTTGCCGATGCCGTAGAACAGCATTCCCTGGCTGGCGGGCGTGGTGGCCGGGAGGCCGGCATAGTGGCGGTGCAAGCGGTACCGACCCCGGCGCAGCCATCGTTTCAGGTGCGGCATGCGCCGTCCCTTCAGGGCCCGTTCCAGTTGGGGCAGGGCCAGGCCGTCGATCTGGATCAGCACCAGCCCCGGCGTGTCCGGCGGACCGTCGAAGCAGGGCAGATCCAGCAGGCGGATGAACCATTCGCTGCGGTTCAGGTAACGGCGCCAGCGGTGTCGGAAAGACTCGAACCAGGCCATGAAATTACGACGTCATGTCCTCGAGCAAGGGTTCCCCGCCGGCGATGGCGCTGCCGGCTGCCTCCATCATTTCTCGGACGATGTCCCATTCGGCCTTGATCCGCCGCAGCACCTGTTCCCAGGCTTCCTGTTCGGCGCGGGTGTGGGGGCGGGGTTTGGAGGCGAGCAGCGCCCGGTAGCAGCTCAGGGCCTTGTCGGCGGTGCGGGGCAGGGTGAAGCGTTCGGCGGTTCGGCGGGCCGCTTCCTGGAGCCGGACACGTTGTTCCGGCGTCCGTTCGAAGATCCAGTCCAGGGCGGCCTGGAAGCGGGCGACGTCCTCCGTCATCACCAGACGGCCGTTTTCTTCGTCCCGCACCACTTCCCGGGCGCCCGGCGCGTCCAGGGCCACCACCGGGGTGCCGGCGGCCATGGCCTCCACCAGAACCAGCCCCTGGGTCTCGCTCTTGGAGGAAAAGGCGAACACGTCCATGGCGTGATAGGCATCGGCCAGTCGTTGTCCCCCCAGAACGCCGACCAGGTGATAGCGGTCGGCCACCCGGCGGCGCTCCAGAATCCGGCGGATTTCCGCTTCGCTGGGGCCGCGACCGGCGACCAGGAAATGGGCTTGCGGATGCCGTTCCAGGAATCCGGCCACCGTCTCGGCCAGAAAGCCCAGATTTTTTTCCGGGGCCAGGCGGCTGACGTGGCCGACCACGAAGGCGTCTTCTGGGATGCCGTGCCGTCGCCGGAAGGCCCGGCCGTCCCCCCGGGCGAAGCGCTCGATGCGTATGCCGGTGGGAACCACTTCCACCGGGGTGACGACGCCGCGTTCCCGCAGCAGTTCGGCGATGCTCTCGCTGGGGGCGAATACTAGGTCGCACAGATTGGCGTAACGGGTCGCCAGCTCGACGACGAAGCGCTTGAGCACCGGGGAATCGACCACGTAATGGGTGTAGTACTCGTAGCGGGTGTGGTGGGTGAACACCAGGGGCAGATTC
>JALSGR010000056.1 GCA_026982635.1 Methylothermaceae bacterium
CCGCCACAACAGGAAAAAGGCGTGGACCAACCGGCGCCAGGTCAAAAAACGCAGCCCCACGGTGAGATAGATCCCGGTCCCCAGCAACAGCGCCAGGGTGACGGGCCCCCACACCACGCCGCTCAGCCGCTCCATCCAGGTTTCGAAGGACGCCACTGTCGCTTCCGTCGGTTTCGTGGTGGCGCCATTGTAACCGCTCGCCGCCGGTTCTTCGCAATGCGTTTCTCTCTGGTCGGCTTGCTCTCCAGGACAGTCCTGACTTCTCCAGTTTGTCACCCCACGTGGCGGTGGTATGCTTTCGGATAAAAACACTTCCGAGGAGGGGAAACCACATGCCGTCATGTCTTTTCCTGTTCCTGTCCGCCTTCCTGGCGCTTGTGGCAGAAGCCGCCACCGATCCCGGGACTTTGATCGAACGCTACCAGCGCGATCATCCCGGCAAAGGGAAATTCGCCGAGCATTGGCAACCGATCCCGATCCAGCGCTACTGGAACCCCCGCGACTTCTACCATCCGCCGCAAATCATCCGGGGCGAAGTCGGCCGTGACCAGTGCGTCACCTGCCACGAAGGCGTCACCCCCGGCTTCGTCGAAGCCTGGCGGAACAGCACCCACGCTCACCTGGACCGCATCCGCACCCTGCCCGACCGCGACGTGCGCGCCTACAAGAAAACCCTGCTGGCCGAGGTGGAGGCCGACCTGGTGCGCCAGGGGCTGCTCGAAGCCGGCAAACATCTGAAGGAAGTCGGCTGTATCGACTGCCACGGCGGCATCGGCAAGGACAAGATCCGCCACGACCGGGACCTGCGGATGCCGGACCGCTCGGTCTGCGGCACCTGCCACGTCCGCCAGTTCGCCGAGGCCGAATCGGAAAAGGAACAAACCTGGCCCCAGAATCAATGGCCCCAGGGCCATCCTTCCCACGCGGTGGACTGGAAGGCCAACGTGGAGACCGCCATCTGGGCCGCCATGGCCGAGCGTGAGATCGCCCAGGGCTGCGACATGTGCCACTACCAGCAGAACAAGTGCGACGGCTGCCACACCCGCCACAGCTTCTCCGCCGCCGAGGCGCGCCGGCCGGAAGCCTGCGCCACCTGTCACAACGGCGTCGACCACAACGAGTTCGAGAACTACCTGCTCTCCAAGCACGGCACCATCTATCAGACCCACCAGGCGCGGTGGAACTTCGAAGCGCCCCTCGAAAAAGCCCTCACCCGCGGCGGCTACACCGCGCCCACTTGCCAGTTGTGCCACTTCGAATACCGGGGCCGATTCAGCCACAACCTGGTGCGCAAGGCACGCTGGGGCTTCAATCCCACCCCCGCCATCGCCGACAACCTCGACCACCCCTGGTTCCGGGAACGCCTCGACGCCTGGGTCGGCACCTGCAGCCAGTGCCATTCCCCCCGCTTCGCCCGCACCTGGCTGGAAACCGCCGACCGGGGCATTCTGGCCGGTCTGAAAGTGGAACAGGAAGCCAAACGAGTGGTGCAAGCGCTCTACGACGACGGCCTGCTGGTGGGACAGAAGGGTGACCGTCCCCGACCGCCGCCGCCGGTGACGGACGCCCCCGGCGACTTCTTCCAACTGTTCTGGGCCCGCGGCAACAATCCATCCCGGGTGGAGCGGATTTACGCCGAGATGTGGGAGCACGACCTGATCAAGCTTTACAAGGGGCTGGTACACGCCAATCCCGGGGGCTTCACCTACAGCGAGGGATGGTCGCCCCTGCTGCGCGACTACGCCGAAATCATGGACGAGAACACTCGGCTGCGGGAGAAAGGCGGAACCCGCCGCACCGCGTTGGCGGAAATCGCCAAGCTGGCCGGCGCCGACCCGCGCCTGCCGCTGGGACTGGCCCTGATGGCCGGCGGCCTGGTCGTTCTCGGACGCCGCAAGTGAAACGCCTCCTAGCGGGCATCGCCCTGCTGCTGGCGGGCGCCGCCCTCATCGCCGGTGCGTTGCGGCCGCCCCGCTCCTCGTGGCAGGTGAGCACCGAGGCGGCGGCGGTACCATCCGACTACCGGGGCCGTTACCCCATCGATGCCCTCACCCGTTGGCAGGTCCACGACCCGGACAGCGGCCGCCGCCTGACGCTCTACGTGGCCCGCTACCGCAGCGCCGACGGCGACCTTCGCCAGGCGATCCTGCCGCCGCCCGCCACCCCGGCCTGGCGCGATTGGCAAGGCATGGGAGAAACGCTACGCCGCCTGGAGACGGACGCCCTGATCCTGGCCTGGTGGGACGACGCCCAGCGGGCCGACCTTCTCGGCGGCCGCCAGGTCTGGGCGCGGCAACCGCCGGCGCGGGCCTTCCCCCCACGGGACCGGACGCTGTGGCGCCGTCTCGGCGGCGGCTTCGCCGGTGATGGGGGCAGGCTGACACAACTGGCCCGCTGGCTGGCGGCGCCGGTCGACGAGGGACTGGCTGCCCTGCGCCGGGCGATGCCGGTGCGCCCTCGCTACCTGCTGGTGAGCACCGCCACCCTGGCGCGGCTGGACGAGATCCGCCGCCTGTCCGGCCGCGCGTTTCCCCTGGAAATGAAAATCTTTCCCCCGAACCGCAATCTGCACGCCCAGATCGCCGCGGTACGCCGCTGGGCCGGGGAAACGGGATACGGCTACCTGCCCCGAAAGGTCCCAGCCGGCATCGCCGCTTGGCGCCTGACGCGGCCGGCACCTCTTCCCCTGCTGCTGCGCCTCCTGCCTTTCACCACCACGCCATCCACCCCGCCGGTCGGTCTGACCCCCGTCTTCCAGTCGCCGGACCGGCAACTGCGCCTGTACCGGCTTCAGTAACGCCCCTGACGCTGCCAGCGGCGGGCGATGGCCTCGACGTCGAGATCTTCGGGTCCGTCGCGCCAGGCGGCGTGATAATTGACGTCCTGGCTGTGGGGTTGGGGATGGGGACGGCGGATGCGCACCCGGCTGGGCAGAGGCACCGCCTCCCCCATGATCATGGCCTCGCCCCGCCCCAACGCCGAGAGGACGTCCACCAGATCGCTCTCGGCATCGGGCACCAGGTCGCGGACGTAGGCCTGGTCGTCCGGATTGGTCAGACGCAGGCAGATGAAGGTGCCGCACTGGGAAAGCACCGTTTCCGACAGTTCGTGGGGCCGTTGGCTGACGACCCCGAGTCCGACGCCGTACTTGCGGCCCTCTTTGGCGATCCGCTCCATGGCGCGGCGGGTGCTCTGATAGCGGGTGCCGTCGCCGCGGGGAATGTAAGCGTGGGCCTCCTCGCACACCAGCAGCAGGGGAAACTCCCGCCGCCTGGGATTCCAGTAGTTGAACTCGAAGGCCAGCCGGCCGATCTGGGCCGAGACCGCCGGGCGGACGTCGAAGGGCACGCCGCTCAGGTCGATGACGGTGATCTGGCATTTGGGATCGCCCAGACCGACGAAATCGCGCAGCAGTCTGGCCAGGGATTCGGAACCGGTGCGGCGCCGCGGCTTGAGGAGGAAATCGTAGCGCACGTCGTTGAGACGGCTCTGCAGTTTGACCAGGAATTCGTCGAACTGGCCGAACAGGGGCCCCTTGGTCTTGCCGAAATCGGTCCGCAGCTCGTTGGCGTTCTTGAACTCCCGGTAGACGTCCTCGATGGAGAACCAGATCGGGGCGTCGATGGAGACGAAGCCGATCTCCAGACGTTCGGCCTCCCGCTTCTTGAGACGGTGCAGGGTCTCGCGCAAGAAGGCCATCTGGATGGAGGCGGATTTGTCGTCGCGGTCGATGAGCAGATCGATCAGCTCGCTGTAGGTCATCAGCCAATAGGGAATCTCCAGGGCCCGGGCGTCCACGTAACGGTACGTTCCTTCGGCGAAGGCCGCATGCAGCTCGCCCTGCTGGTCACGCCAGCAATATTCACCGTGGAGATCCAGCAGGATCACGTGGGCCCGAGGCATGGCGGCCACGGTCTGCTGCAGCAGGCTGGCCACGGTCCAAGACTTGCCGGAACCGGATTGGCCCAGAATCGTGAAGCTGCGCCCGAACAGGGCACTGGGGTTGAGGAACACCGTCTGCCCCGGCCGGTTGCTCACCTCGCCGACCGCGAAACGAAAGGCGCTGTAGGTGGAAAACATCTTGCCGACCTGGTCATCCGACACCCCCCGGATGCCGGCGCCGGGAACCGGGTAATGGCGCACGCCGCGCTGGAACCTGCCGTCGTCATCCACCTCTCCCAGGGGCAGCAGGACGACCTGGAAACCGGCGTCGTCGGCCTGGCTGCGATTGACCATGGCCAGGACCCGGGTTCCGGAATCCTCCACCAGCACGAAATTTCCCAGACGCGCCAGGGCCTCGTCCGCCAACCGCCCCTCGAAGCGGCTCGGTCCCACCCGTGTCAACCTGTTCGTGCTCATGCGTTTCTCCGGCATGTTCGCTTCGACAATTGAAGGATAGTCAATCCTCGGGCGTGCGGTCGGACGGCGACAGCCCCCGGCCGTCGCCCAACAGCACGGCGATCCAGCGGGTGCGGGGATGATCCTCGAAAAGCAGCTTGAAGATCACCATGATGGGCACCGACAGGAACATGCCCACCGGCCCCAGGACCCAGCCCCAGAAGATCAGGGACAGGAACACCACCAGCGTCGACAGCCCCAGACCGCTGCCGACCAC
>JALSGR010000057.1 GCA_026982635.1 Methylothermaceae bacterium
ACCGCCGCCAGGATCCGGCCCCAGTTGGGGTCGCCGGCGAAGAAGGCGGTCTTGACCAGAGGGGAATTGGCCACGGTGAAGCCGACCCGGCGGGCCTCCGCCTCGTCGCGGGCCTGTTCCACCCGGATGCGGATCAGCTTGGTCGCCCCTTCGCCGTCGCGGACGATGACTTCCGCCAATTGCCGGCACACTGCCGTGACCGCGGCGGCGAAAGCGGGCCAGTCGGGATGATCGGGGGTCAGCGGCGTGTGCCCTGCCCGACCGGTGGCCATCAGGACGCAGGCGTCGTTGGTGGAGGTGTCACCGTCCACGGTGATGCGGTTGAAACTGGCATCGACCGCTTGATTCAGCAATGCCTGCAGGGTGGCGGCTTCGACCGCGGCATCGGTGCCGACGTAGGCCAGCATCGTGGCCATGTCGGGGGCGATCATGCCGCTGCCCTTGGCGATGCCGGCGACGGTCACAGGGCGTCCCTCGATTCGGCAGCCGGCCATGGCGCCTTTGGGACGGGTGTCGGTGGTCATGATCGCCTCCGCCGCCTTCCGCCAGCCGTCGGCCCGTAGGTCGGCCAGCGCCGTCGGCAGTGCGGCGGTGAGCCGGTCCAGTGGCAGGGGTTCGCCGATGACGCCGGTGGAAAAGGGCAGGACCTGATGAGGGTTGCCGCCCCCGAGACGGGCCAGTTCGGCGCAGGTGGCGCGCGCCGCCACCAGGCCGTCGGGGCCGGTGCCGGCGTTGGCGTTGCCGGCGTTGATCACCAGCCAGCGTACCTCACCGTCGGCCAGATGTTCTCGGGCCACGGTCACCGGCGCGGCGCAGAAGGCGTTGCGGGTGAACACCGCCGCCACGGTGGTGCCGGGCGCCAGTTCGACGACGGCAAGATCGTCGGCCTCGGCCTTGCGGATACCGGCGTAGGCGGTCCCCAGGCGGATGCCGGCGATGGGCGGGATGGCGGGAAATCGATCGGGGCCGACCGCCATCAGCTCAGTTTGCCGTGGCAATGTTTGTATTTCTTGCCGCTGCCGCAGGGGCAGGGTTCGTTGCGGCCGATCTTGCGGCCTTCGCGCACGAAGGGGCGCTGCTGAACCGCCACCGCACCGTTGGTATCCTCGCCCAGCGGTGTCAGCGCCTCCTCCTCTTCGAGACCGGCGATCTCGGCGTGTTCGAAGTGCATCTCCTGGGGCGTTTCCTCGCGGCGCTGCTCGTCGATGGCCGCCACGTCGGCCTCGCTCTGGACCTGGACCCGGGACAGGACGCTGATGGTCTCGTGCTTGATGTTGTCCAGCATGGAACTGAACATGTAGAACGCTTCCCGTTTGTATTCCTGTTTCGGATCACGCTGGGCGTAGCCGCGCAGGTGAATGCCCTGACGCAGGTGGTCCATGGCCGCCAGGTGTTCCTTCCAGGCGTGGTCGAGGATCTGCAGCATCACCGATTTCTCGAACTGGCGCAGGACCTCGGGGCCCACCTGGCGTTCCTTTTCCTTGTAGGCTTTTTCCGCCGCTTCGACGATTTCCGCCTTGAGCTGTTCGATCTGCAGTTCCGGGTCTTCCTCCAGCCGGCGCTTGACCGGGAAGTCGAGGCCGAAATCGTTTTTCAAAGTTTGCTCCAGCCCGTCGAGGTCCCATTGTTCCTCGAAGCTCTGGGGTGGGATGTGCTTGTCCACCACCTCGGCGATCACGTCGCGGCGGATGGCGTCGAGGATGTCGGTGATGTCCTCGGCCTCGAGCAGCTCGTTGCGCAGCTCGTAGATCACCTTGCGCTGGTCGTTGGCGACGTTGTCGTATTCCAGCAGTTGCTTGCGGATGTCGAAATTGTGGGCCTCGACCTTGCGCTGGGCGTTCTCGATCGCCTTGGTGACCCAGGGGTGTTCGATGGCCTCCCCTTCCTCCATGCCGAGCTTCTGCATCAAGGCGGCGACCCGGTCGGAGGCGAAGATACGCATCAGGTTGTCCTGGAGCGACAGGTAGAAGCGGGTCGAGCCCGGATCGCCCTGCCGCCCACTACGACCGCGGAGCTGGTTGTCGATACGGCGCGATTCGTGGCGCTCGGAGCCGATCACGTGCAGGCCGCCGGCAGCGACCACCTGGTCGTGGCGTTTCTGCCACTCGCGGCGCACCTTTTCCTTCGCTTCTTCTGGGGCATCCTCGCCCAGGGCCGCCAGCTCCGCCTCCAGGTTGCCGCCGAGGACGATGTCGGTGCCGCGGCCGGCCATGTTGGTGGCGATGGTCACCGCGCCGGGGCGGCCCGCCTGGGCGATGATCTGGGCCTCGCGTTCGTGTTGCTTGGCGTTGAGGACCTGGTGGGGAATCTTCTTGCGCTTGAGCAGCTGCGACAGGTATTCTGAATTCTCGATCGAGGTGGTGCCCACCAGCACCGGCTGGCCGCGCTTGTGGCATTCCTCGATGTCCTTGACGATGGCGTCGTACTTCTCCCGGGCGGTGAGATAGACCAGGTCGCTGTGATCCTTGCGGATCATGGGCTTGTGGGTGGGGATCACCACCACTTCGAGGCCGTAGATCTGATGGAATTCGTAGGCCTCGGTGTCGGCGGTGCCGGTCATCCCCGCCAGTTTCTCGTAGAGGCGGAAGTAGTTCTGGAAGGTGATCGAGGCCAGAGTCTGGTTTTCCTGCTGGATCGGCACCCCTTCCTTGGCCTCGATGGCCTGGTGCAGGCCCTCGGACCAGCGCCGTCCCGGCATGATGCGGCCGGTGAATTCATCGACGATGACGACTTCGCCGTCCTTGACGATGTAGTCCACGTCGCGATGATAGAGAGCGTGGGCGCGGAGGGCGGCGTTGAGATAATGGAGCAGGCGGATGTTGTTGGCGTCGTACAGGCTTTCTCCCGGTTGGATCAGGCCGTGTTCCACCAGCAGTTTTTCCACCTTCTCATGGCCGCGCTCGGTGAGGAACACCTGCTTGGTCTTCTCGTCCACGGTGTAGTCGCCGGGCTTGGTGACTTCCTCCTCCTTCTCCCCGCCTTCCTGGCGTTCCAAGTGCGGCACCAGCTCGTTCATCTTCAGGTACAGGTCGGTACGCTCCTCGGTGGGACCGGAGATGATCAGCGGTGTCCTGGCTTCGTCGATGAGGATCGAATCCACCTCGTCTACGATGGCGTAGAAGTGACCGCGCTGCACCTGATCGGCCTTGCTGAAGGCCATGTTGTCACGCAGATAGTCGAAGCCGAATTCATTGTTGGTGCCGTAAGTGATGTCGGCGGCGTAGGCCTGGCGGCGCTGGGCCTGGTCCAGATCGCTGACGATCACTCCCACCGTCATGCCGAGGAACTCGTAGAGCTTGCCCATCCAAGCCGCGTCGCGCCGGGCCAGATAGTCGTTGACCGTGACCACGTGGACACCCTTGCCGGGGATGGCGTTGAGATAGGCCGCCAGGGTCGCCACCAGGGTCTTGCCCTCGCCGGTGCGCATCTCGGCGATCTTGCCGTCGTGGAGCACCATGCCGCCGATGAGCTGGACGTCGAAGTGGCGCATGTTGAGCACCCGGCGCCCGGCCTCGCGCACGGTGGCGAAGGCTTCCGGCAGCAGGTCGTCGAGGCTTTCGCCGTCCTGATGGCGCTTTCTGAATTCATCGGTCTTGGCGCGCAACTGGGCATCGCTCAGCGCCTGGAATTGTGGTTCCAGGGCGTTGATCTTTTCGACGATCTTGCGTTTCTGGCGGATGATACGGTCGTTGCGCGATCCGATGACTTTCTTGACCAGCTTGCCTAGCATTGTGTTTTAATTCCAGATTGGTAAATGAAGAAACAGCCGCGTGGATTCCGCCATTTTACCCCACCCGCGGGAATGGCTGGAAACCGGAATGTCGCAAGATTGGATGCCAAAACCGCGAAATTGTTCAGGGATTGTGACGAAACCAGGCGCCAAACCCGTCGGAAAATGGCTGCAGGGCGACCGAAACCTGGCTACCCTCTTACGGCGCTGCCAGCTTCATGAACGGCTGCTGCAGATCGTGCGCCGGAACGTGCCGGAAACGTTGGCGCCCCACTGTCTGGCCTGTGTACTCGACGGCCGGGGCAGGTTGACGCTGTACGTCACCTCACCCGTGTGGGCCAGCCGGCTGCGCTACTGTCAGCCCTCGATTCTGGCGGCGCTGCGTTCCGACTTCCCGGTGCGGCGCTTCCAGGTTCGGGTCGGATTGCCGGATTCCATCGCCCATCGACCGCCGCCCCGGGCCAAAATTCCCTCGCCGACCGTCGTTTCCGCCTTGGAACAGGGACTGTCCGGCTTGCCGGATCCGCAACTCCGGCGTTCGCTCGGAGGTCTGGTCGCCGCATTGCGGCAACTGAACGGCAACGAAAAAAGCCGGCCCTAGGGCCGGCTTTTTATAACTCGATGATTTCATTGGTGGCCAGGGACGGAATCGAACCGCCGACACGGGGATTTTCAGTCCCCTGCTCTACCGACTGAGCTACCTGGCCGAAAGAAGTTGCCTATTAAACAGGGCTGCCGGATAGGTGTCAAGTGTCGTTCGATTCTTCCCGTGGAGGGACATAACCTTCCGGCAGACTGGTACCGGAGCCGAACAGAAACTTTTCCCGCTCCCGGGCCAGAAAGGCTTTCGCCTCCGGTTCGAAAACGGT
>JALSGR010000058.1 GCA_026982635.1 Methylothermaceae bacterium
TTTTGCTCAGAAGGTAGGAAATGGGTAGGACGCAAGAAAAAAGCCTTACCGGGTGTTTCGGTAAGGCTTTGATTAATTTGGAGCTGGCGACAGGATTCGAACCTGCGACCGGCGGATTACAAATCCGCTGCTCTACCAACTGAGCTACGCCAGCGGACCGAATGTTGTATTCTAGTGACTTTCGTTTCCCCCTGGCAAATTTTTCCCATCTCCGGCAAGGGGACGACTTCTGGATGTGGATACGATGACGAAGACGATCGGGAAGCAGTTGGAATTGTGGTTCGAGCGTTCGCTGTGGCACAGCCGCCTCGTCGTGCTGGTGGCTGTGCTCGCCAGTCTGGTGACGGCCTTTGCGGTGTTCTATCTGGCGACCGTCGACGCTTATGTGTTGGTGTCGGAGCTGTCCCACTACGCCGATCTGGATTTGACCGCTTCTGTCCGCCAGTCGATGCGTTCCCAGGCGATCGCTCACGTGGTCGAAGTGATCGACGGTTATCTCTTGGCCACCGTCCTGCTGATTTTCGCCTTGGGACTCTACGAACTGTTCATCAGCGCCTTGGACGAGGCCCGCCGCAGCGGTGCGTTCGCCCGGGTTCTGGTCATCCGTAATCTCGACGATCTCAAAAGCCGATTGGGCAAGGTCATCCTGATGATTCTGATCGTCAAGTTTTTCGAACACGGCATCAACATGCGGTTCGAGGGACCGGTGGATCTGCTGGCCTTCGCCGGGGGTATCGCTCTGGTGGGATTCGCCCTCTTTCTGTCCCATTCGGCGATCTATCACTTCGGCGGCGGGGACGACAAGATCGACGGTGATTGACGATCGGCGCCGATGAAGACCCGGGTGCCGATCGATACCCGGTCGAACAGGTCGATGACGTCGTCGCTGCGCATCCGGATACATCCGTGGGAGCGGGGCAGGCCGTCGATCAGATGATCGGGGCTGCCGTGAATGTAGATGTAGCGTCGGAAGGTGTCCACCTGGCCGAGCCGGTTGAAACCCGGTTCGAGGCCGGAAAGCCATAGAATCCGGCTCAAAATCCAGTCGCGGTTGGGTGACTTGGCCTGCATTTCGGGCGAATGGATTTCCCCGGTGAAACGTCTTCCCACCAGAACCGCCCCCTTTGGCAGGCCGGCCCCGATTTTGGCCCGAATGACGTGCCAGCCCCTCGGCGTGCGCTCGCTGCCGTATGATTCGCCGAGGCCTTTCTCCGCCGTCGAGATCGGGTAGCGCTTCGCAATTATACCGTTATCTATCCAATATAGCCGCTGATGCGGCACGCTGACCCAGAGCCATACGCTCATGGTTCCAACAGGGCGATCGATTCGACGTGGGCGGTATGAGGGAACATATCCATGATCCCCGCCCGGATCAGGCGGAAGCCGTGCCGATGCACCAGTTGCCCCAGATCCCGGGCCAGGGTGGCCGGATTGCAGGAGACGTACACGATGCGTTTGGGACGCCAGCGGGGGAGCCATTCCATGAGTTCGAGCGCGCCGCTGCGTGCCGGATCCAACAACACTTTGTCGTAACGGCGTCTGGCCCAGAGTTCGTCGTCCAGGGGCTGGGTGAGGTCGCAAACGTGAAACTCGGCGTTTTCGATGCCGTTGGCCTGGGCGTTGTGGTGTCCCATCGCCACCGCCCGGGCGTTTCCCTCCACCCCGACGACTCGTTCCGCCCGGCGCGCCAGGGGCAAGGTGAAGTTGCCCAGCCCACAGAACAGGTCCAGAATCGTTTCGTCGGGGTGCGGATCGAGGATTTCCAGGATCCGGGTGATCATCCGGCGGTTGATGTCGGCGTTCACCTGGGTGAAGTCCAGGGGGCCGAACCAGAGATCGACCGCTTCGGGCAGCCGGTAGCAGGGCAGAGGAGGGTCTTGGGGATGGATCGGCTCGAGGGAGTCGGGGCCTTTGGGCTGCAGGTAGATGTCGAAGTCGAAACGACGGCCGAAGGCGATGAGCCGCTCGCGGTCTTCCGGCGTTGGATCACGCAGAATCCGGAAGACCAGGGCGCTGCGGTTGTCGCCGACGGCGACCTCGATCTGGGGCAGGTGTTCGCGCAGGCTCAGGGTGCCGATCAGATCGGCGAGGTCCTGCAGTCGTTCCCCCACCTGAGGATGCAGCGTCAGACAGGCTTCGGTCTCCGCCACTTTGCCGCTGCCCCGTTCCCGGAATCCTACCAGCACTTTTTGTTTGGCACGGACGTATCGGACGCCGAGGCGGGCTTTGCGTCGGTAGCCCCATTGGGGGCCTGTCAGCGGCGGCCACCGTTCGAACCGGCTGAGCTTGCCGATGCGACGCATCTGTTCGATGAACAGATCCTGCTTGAGGCGGATCTGGGCCGCGTGGGAAGCGTGCTGCAGGCTGCAACCGCCGCAGCGTCCATAGGCGGAGCAGGGCGGTTCGACGCGGTCCGGCGAAGGGGTCATGACCTCGACGACCTTGCCGCAGGCGTAGTCGCGGCGTATTTCCGTATAGCGGAATTCGACCCGTTCGCCGGGGAGAGCCCCTTCGATGAAGACCGCCTTGCCATCGACATGGGCGATACCGCGACCGTCATGGGTCAGCTTGTCGATTTCGGCCGCGAAGGTTCCCTCCGGCAGGCGTTTGCGGCGCCGCCGTCCCATGGCGCTAGCTTTTTCGTACCCAGCGGCCGTCGGCCCGCTGGACCCACCAGCCGGGTCGGGCGTTGGCGATCCAGCGCTTGGCGAAGGTCCGGCGGATCTCGTCGGCCCATTCCGGATGGCCGTTGGCCCGGGCGATGGCCTGGTATAGGGCCTGGCGGTCCCGGTTTTCCGCGGCGACCAGGCGCTCGACCACGGCCCGCTCCCGGAGGGGGATTTCGGCCTTGTTGACCACGGCCACCAGGCCGTTGTTGGCGTAGCCGATCCAGCCTTTGTCGAGATACTGGCGCAGTTTGGCGAAGCGCCGCTTCATGGAAGCGCGAATGGCGCGGATCTCCGGACTGTCGATTTCCAGGTTGGCCTGGGCGTGGGCGGCGCCGATTCCCAACAGGGAGAGGAAATCGACCCGGGTGTGCCAGTGTCGGAGGCCCGATTGGGGTTGCGCTTCGCTTCCCTGTTGAATGTCCTTGATGATCTGGTCGGCGGCCTTTTCCGCCGCGGCCGCCGGAAAGTAGATGTTGATGGTGACACAGGAGGCGATGCCCAGCATCAGGAGCAACGGCAACAAAAACGTTTTCTTCATGGTGAATTGACCGTCCGATCGATTTGAGTGATCCGCGCCAAGCGGGCCAGCAGGGTGGGCCAGTCGATGCGACGATTATAGCCGATCACATCGATTCTCGGCACTCCGCCGCCCTGAACGATGTAGAAACCCTCGGGGGCCGGGGCCACGCCGCGCAGCTCGCAGACGTTCCGCCACAGCCGGCAGCCGAGGCCGAGGCGTCGATAGCGGAACTCGTCGAAGAAGCGCAGGACAACCCGCGACAACAGCCCCACGGCGCCCCCGCCGCCCAGGTCGGCCAGGTTCTCCACGGCCTTCTGGTTGATGCGTTTGCGGGAGCGGTCGCCGGTGGGGGTGCCGAACCAGGCGTCGAAGGAGACCGGCCGCCAGTTTTCCAGGTACAAGTTTCGGATATGGCCTTCCAGGCGTCCGGTGATCCGGCCGAAGGCGAAATGGCGGGTGATCAGCTCCAGGTCCAGGTCGTGGAAGGACACGTCCGCCCGCAGCCGGGGAAGGGCGCCGAACAGATCGGTGATCGTCAGGTTCTCCACCAGGATGCGGCCGTCGAATACTTGAACCACCAGCTGGCCGTGGAATTGGAGGGTTCGCTGGGAAGGGCTGTAGGTCACCTGGGGGATGGTTCCTGACAGGGTGCCGGCCAGCGGCGGCAGCCTCAGGACCCGAGTCAGCAATTCCAGGGAAACCGTCTCCAGTTTGCCGGAAAACACCACTTTGGGAATTCCGGTCAGATTCAACAGTTGCAACTGGTCGATGCGCAACCGCCCGTCCAGCACCGGGATCGCCGTGGGCGTCACCAGGCGCACGTCGTCGTCGGTCAAGCGCAGCGTCAGCCGAGCCGGCCCCAGCGGGATGGCGTACAGATGGCCGGCCTGCCAGCGGATCCAGGCGGTGGGGAACGCCCGTCCCGGGGCGCTCAGACGGCGCCGCCACCGGAGTGACGCTTCCAGATGGCGGAATCCAAGTCGTCCGTCCCTGTCGCTCAAGATTAGGTCGGTGATCGCCAGCTCGGCGTGTTCGGGGCGGTGGCGGAAGACGGTCACTTCCCCCCGGGCCGTGCCCCGGTTCACCGTCAGTCCTGCCCAATTGCCGCCTTCCAGCAGCGGCTGGACGTACCATTGGAACCACCGGTCCAGGTGAAGATGAAAGCGGGCCTGGGCCCGGGCGATGGTGCCGTCGTCCTTGGCGGACAGGGTGGCCCGCAGTTCGGCGAGGTCTTTCTGGTGCAAACGCAATCCGCTCACTCGCCATGTTCCCGGGCGGCGGGAGAAATCGCCGGACAGCGTGATGGGAAACTGGTCCAGGGACAGATAGACGGGAAGATAGAGGAGTTCGCCCCGGTTCAGACGGGC
>JALSGR010000059.1 GCA_026982635.1 Methylothermaceae bacterium
AATCTGGCCCTCAAGGAAGCCAAGGGCGCCCACGAGCACGCCGCCGACGCGGAAGCGTTGGCGAAGGAGTGCAAACGGATGTGCGAAGGCCGGATGGAGAAGGTGTTCGAAAAATCGATGATGAAATGACCGTTCCGGCAGCGCCGGTCGGTGACGAAGCCCCGCCCGGAGCGGGGCTTCGTGTTATTGACGGGCCGTAATCAGTGACACCGGGCGGGAGATGCGGACCGGAATCCCGTCCTGACGTTTCAGGGCGTCCTTGAGGGCGGCGCCGTCGATTCGTATCGGCAGATCGCCGGTTTTGGCCCGGATGCGGGACAGGGCTTCTTCCAGCATCTTGTCATAGGTCCGGGCTTCCTCCTCCAGGGGCGGATGCACCTCGATGTACAAGTCGCCGGCGAACCAGCCCACCTTGATCGGTTGATCGACCAGCGTGACCGGCGTTCCCACCGGGACCTGGGGAAACAGGCGCTCGATGTCTTCCGGATACATCCGAACGCAACCGTGGGTGACCCGCATCCCGATGCCGAAGGGTTTGTTGGTGCTGTGGATCAGATAGCCGGGAATCCCTAAGCGCATGGCATACTTTCCCAGGGGATTGTCGGGGCCTGGGGGAACCACGTCGGGCAGGGGATCGCCGTCGGCGGCGTGCTCTTTCTTGATGGATTCGGGGGGACGCCAGACCGGATCCTCGACCTTGGCGACTATCCGGGTGGTGCCGATGGGGGTGGACCAGTCCATGCGGCCGATGCTGACGGGGTGAGTGACGACCGTCGGCGGCCCGTTGCCGCTGGGCGGAGGATAGTAATACAGCCGCATTTCCGGGAGATTGAGGACGATGCCTTTCCGCGGGGCGTCGGGCAGAATGAACCGTTTCGGAATGCGGACCTCGGCCCCTTCCGGCGGCAGGAAGCGACTCAAGCCCGGGTTGGCCAGGCGGATTTCGTTCTGCCCGATGTCGAAACGGCGGGCGATGTCCAGCAGGTTTTCGTCCTTGCCTACCTTGGTGGTGACCATCTTTCCCACCAGATCCACGTCGCTGGGCGGCAGGACGAAGGTGTCCGCCAGAACGGATGTGGCCACCGCCAGCCACAGGATGAGAATTTTTCGTTTCATGATGGGGCAAAACCGCGACATTACCGATAGAATAACACCAAATTCCAATATTGCTGTTTTCAGGGAGGCATCATGACATCCAACGATCTCGCCAAGGCCGTCTATGCGGCGTTCGAAGTGGATCCCTGGGTCAATCCCCACCGCGACCGGATCACCATCGAATGCCAAGGCTCCGCCATCGTATTGACCGGGGAAGTGGCCGAGATTTCCGCCAAACGCCGGGCGTACTACGTGGCGTCGGCCGTTCCCGGGGTGACGGCGGTCGACGAGCGGTTGACGGTCGAGCCGGCGGAGGAGATGGGGGACGACCAGATTCTGGATCATCTGGCCAAGATGTTGCTCGACGATTTGGCCTTCAAGCATTATGGGGTGACCTGTGTCGACCACAAGGGCGAAAAGGAAGTCTTGCGCCAGCTGGACGACGAGGCCAGTCATCTGCTGATCCATTCCGAGAACGGTGCGGTGCTGTTGGAGGGGCGGGTCCGTTCCCTGTGTGACCGCCGGCTGGCGGAGGTGATGGCCTGGTGGGTGCCGGGAAGCCGCAACGTGATCAACACTCTCAAAGTGGAGCCGCCGGAACAGGACGGCGACGAGCAGATCAAGGAGGCGATCCTGCTGGCCCTGGACATCGACCCCCTGGTGGATTACGTTCAGATGGCGATCCAATGCTGCGACGGGGAGGTCGTCATGACCGGCGCCGTTCCCGTGGCGGAGCAGATCCGGCTGGCGGAACACGATTGCTGGTACGTCGAGGGAGTCCGGAAGGTCGACAACCGGCTGCAACTGCCCTGATGCGGCTCGAAGGCCCCTGGCTGGCGGGTCGGTTGTTGCGCCGCTACCGGCGCTTTCTCGCCGACGTCCGCCTGGACGACGGTGCCACGATCACCGCCCATACGCCCAACACCGGTTCCCTCAAAGGCTGCGCCGAGCCGGGATCGCGGGTCTGGGTGCGGGATACCGGCGACGGCAGCCGTAAATACCCCTATTCCTGGGAACGGGTGGAAGTCGGCCCCGGCGTCCTGGTGGGAATCCATACCGGTCACAGCAATCGTCTGGTCCGTGAAGCCGTGGAAGGCGGGAAGATCCCCGATCTCCAGGGGTATCGCAAGATTCGCGGCGAGGTGCGCTACGGTCGCGAGCGCAGCCGGATCGACCTGCTGCTGGAGGACGACGCCCGACCTCCGTGTTTCGTCGAGGTCAAGAACGTCACCCTGGTCGAGGAGGGCGTGGCCCGTTTTCCCGATGCGGTGAGCGTGCGGGGGCAGAAGCATTTGCGAGAGCTGTTGACGGTGGTGCGCCAGGGAGGTCGCGGAGTGGTGTTCTTCTGCATTCAGCGCGCCGACGCCCGGGAATTCCGCCCGGCCGACGACATCGACCCCGACTACGGCCGCCTGTTGCGCCAGGCGCTGGCCGGGGGTGTGGAGGCGCTGGCATGGCGGGCCAGGGTTTCCGTGGAGGAGATCGTGTTGGACCGTCCAGTTCCGGTGGTGTGCCCTTGATGCCTTGGTGTTCTGAACCAATCCGCCCCGTGACGGACCAACCGAAAAGACCCCTTCCGTCCCTGAAAAAGGTGCGCCGTGGAGAAGCAAAGGATGACCATCCTGATCGTGGACGATGACCCCCACCTGGGGAAACTGGTCGGAATGCGGCTCGATGCCGAGGGCTACCGTACCCTGAGCGTTCGGACCGCCAAACAGGCATTCGAGTTGCTGGGGTTGGAAAATCCGGCCGCTTCCGAGAACGGCGTGGATCTGGTCATGCTGGACATCTTCCTTCCCGACATGTCGGGCATCGAGGCGTGCCGCCATATCAAGCGTACTCCTCACACGGCCGACATTCCGGTCATCATGATCACCGGCAGCACCGAGGAGGAGCACTTGCGTCAGGCCTTCGAGGCCGGGGCCACCGATTACATCGAGAAGCCGTTCAAAGGGGTCGAACTGCTGGCGCGCATCCACGCCGCCCTGCGTCTCAAGGCCGAAATCGACCAGCGCAAGCACCAGGCCGAAGAACTGGGTCGGCTGGCCGAGCAGTTGCGCAAGGCCAACGAGCAACTGAGGCGGTTGTCGTTCCGGGACGGCCTCACCGGGCTTTACAACCGTCGTTACTTCGACGATTTCCTGTTGCGGGAATTCAAACGGGCCTTGCGCAATCGGACCAGCCTGGCGCTGATCATGATCGATATCGACTTTTTCAAAAGCTACAACGACCGTTTCGGCCATCAGCAAGGGGACGAATGCCTGCGGCGCATCGCCGCCACCTTCACCCTCGTGGTCCACCGCTCCCACGATCTGGTCGCCCGTTACGGCGGAGAGGAATTCGCCGTGGTGTTGCCGGAGACCGACGTCCAGGGGGCCGCTGCCGTGGCGGAAAACCTGCGCCAGCAGGTGGAACGGTTGGCACTGTCCCATCCCGATTCGCCCTTCGGGGTCGTCACCATCAGCGAGGGCGTCGCCGCCGTCGTTCCCGGGCCGGATGATCAGGCGGAAAAACTGCTCGAGGCCGCCGACACCGCCCTCTATTGCTCCAAACGGGGCGGGCGCAATCGGGTCAGTTGCGCGGTTTGAGCGGCTGGCCGAAGAATTCCACCCCCTGCCAGCCGTCCACCATGAAGGTGCGGATGTTACGGTGGTCTTGGCCGCTGGGCGTGCTCAGCACGTGCCGGTAGTGCTCGGCGAAAAGGGCCAAGGTTTCCGCCGCGCTCAGACGGTGCAGCCGGGCGAAGGCCAACACTTTGCAGGAACCCTCGTTTTCGCCGGCACGATTGACGAAGCGCCGTTCCCCCAGGCCGTTGGCGAACGCGGTCGGGGTGTAATGGTAATGGCGGTCGATCACGGCCAGCACGTCGGCGAAGCGCAGCGGCGCGCCGTTGCGGACTTGGGTGATGAGCTGTTGCGGTGTCATCAGCGGATCAGGCGGGCCAACGATTTGAATTGGGGATGACGGGAATCGCGCAGCCATTCGAACAGCACCGATTCCCCCGACAGGACGATGACGCCCGCCCGGCGCATCCGTTCGAGCGCGTAGACCTTGTGCTCGGGGCGGCGCGAACACACCGCGTCCTCGACCACGAACACCGTCTTGCCCTGAGCCTGCAGGGCCGCCGCCGTCTGCAAGACACAGACGTGGGTTTCCTCTCCGGTCAGGATGACCTGTTGACGGCCGCTGTGCCGTAACTGGTTTCGAAAGGCCTCCGCACAGGTGCAGGCGAAGCCGGTCTTGGCGATGGGGGTGACGCCCTCGGGCAGATGGGCGGCGATTTCCGGGCAGGTGGTTCCCAGTCCCTCGGGGTATTGTTCCGTGACCAGCACGGGTACGGAGAGGGCGGCCGCCGCCTGGAGCAGCATGGTGCTGACTTCCATCATGCGCTGGGCTTCCGGTGCCGGCATGGCCTCCACCAGGCGCGGTTGGACGTCGATGACCACCAGCAGGCTTTGCTCGGCGTTGCAGAGTGTCAAGGGAGCGGTCATGGTTCCTTCGAGACGTTTTGGGACGACTAGTCTAGCATGGTCTGCAGTTCGGGCCAGATCCGTTCCAGCAGGTACGGCTGGGCGGCGGCGTTGGGATGGATGCCGTCCCCTTGCATGAGGCGATCGTCCAGGGCCACATCGTCGAGGAAGAAGGGCACGAAGGCCACCGGGTAGCGTCGGGCCAGGCGCCGGTAGACGGCTTCGAACCGCTCCCGGAAGCGGGGACCGTAGTTTCTCGGAAGCTTCATGCCCAGGAGCAGCACCTTGGCCCCGCTCTGGATCGCCGTTTCGATCATGGCGGCCAGATTGGCTTCGGTCTGGGCGGGGGCGATGCCGCGCAGGCCGTCGTTGCCCCCCAGCTCGATGATGACGATGTCGGGACGATGGGCCTGCAACAGCTGCGCCAGCCGCCGACGGGCGCCGGCGCTGGTTTCGCCGGAAATGCTGGCGTTGACAACGGTGGCCGCTTTGTGTTCTTTTTTAAGCCGTTCCTCGAGCAGTGCCACCCAACCCTGTTCCACGGCGATGCCGTAGCCGGCGCTCAGGCTGTCGCCCACCACCAGAATGGTCGTCGCCCAGCCCGGCAAGGGGAGGAACAGCCACAGCAGCAGCAATCCGATTCGCATGTCGTCAACCACACCGTCTCCCATCGTTGTCGCCATGCATGTTAATCAATCGGTCCCTTCGGGGGAAGGGCGCCTGGATATCCTGGTGGACGTCAACCTGACGGTGGCGCGGGGCGAGAGCGTGGCGGTGGTCGGCGTCTCCGGTTCCGGCAAGACCACGTTGCTGAGCCTGCTTGCCGGGCTGGATGTGCCTACCTCGGGGCGAATCCTTCTCGACGGCGTCCGCCTCGATCGGCTCGACGAGGACGGCCGCGCCGCCGTGCGCGGCGATCTGGTGGGCTTCGTGTTCCAGAACTTCCAACTGCTGCCCAGCCTGACCGCGCTGGAAAACGTCATGCTTCCCCTGGAACTGAAGGGGGATCTTCGTGCCGCCGCCCGGGCCCGGGAATACCTGTGCCGGGTGGGGCTGGCACACCGGCTCCATCATACCCCCAGACAACTGTCGGGCGGGGAGCAACAGCGCGTCGCCCTGGCGCGGGCGTTCGTGACCGAACCGGCGGTTCTGTTCGCCGACGAGCCGACCGGCAACCTGGACCGGCGCACCGGCGCCCAGGTGATCGATCTGCTGTTCGAGCTCAACCGGGCCCATGGCACCACGCTGATCCTGGTCACCCACGACGAGGCTCTGGCGCGACGGTGTCAGCGGACCGTCGTCCTCGATGGTGGTCGGATCGTCGCGGAGGGGCCATGAACGACTGGAAACTGGCCTGGCGTCTCCTGAAGCGCGACTGGCGGGGCGGCGAACTGACGATTCTGTTCGTCGCCCTGGTGATCGCCGTCGTCAGCACCACCGCGATCGTTTTGGCGGCCAGCCGCCTGCAGCGGACCATGATCCTCCAGGCGGCCGATTTCCTCGCCGCTGATCTGGTGGTGAGCGGCCATCGCCCACTGCCCCGGCAGTGGCTAGAGCGGGGCCGGGCCTTGGGATTGCGGACGGCGGAGACGGTCGAGTTCGCCACGGTGCTGATGGAGAACGGCCGCATGCTGCTGGCCGGCGTGAAGGCGGTGAGCGACGATTATCCTCTGCGCGGTCGCCTGAAGATCACCGCGACCGATCCGGCCGCCGAAGTCGCCGTGCGGCGGCCGCCTGCGACCGGCACCGTCTGGGTGGTGCGGCGCGTCCTGGGCGAGTTGTCCCTGCGTCTGGGGCAGCAGCTCCACGTCGGCCGGGCGGCGTTGACCGTGGATCGCCTCCTCACCTTCGAGCCGGACGTGCGCGGCGGTTTCTACCGTTTCGCCCCCCGGGTGCTGATGCGGCTGGAGGATCTGCCGGCCGCGGATATTCTCGGGCCCGGCAGCCGCGTGCATTATTATTACCTGTTCGCCGGCGAGGAACGGGCGGTCGAGCGGTTGCGTCGCTGGTTACGGCCCCGCCTGCAGCCGGGACAGCGTTTGCTGGACGTCTACCAGGACCGCCCCGACATCGGCGGGGCGCTCCGTCGGGCGGAACGGTATCTGGGGTTGTCCAGCATCGTCGTGGTGTCGATCGCCGGTGTGGCGGTGGCCATGGCGGCGCGGCGTTACACCGAGCGCCATTTCGACGCCGTGGCGCTGCTGAAATGCCTGGGTGTTTCCCAGCGGCGGGTGCTGCGGCTGTTCGCTTTCCAGTTTTTGCTTGTCGGTATGGGTGCCAGTGTCGTCGGTACCGTCTTGGGGTGGGGTGTCCAGGCGGCGCTGGTGGCGTTGCTCCGGGATCTGCTGCCGCCGCAACTGGTTTCCCCGGCTCCGGGTGCCTTCGCCTTCGGATCGGTGGTCTGCCTGATCCTGTTGGTCGGTTTCACCTTGGCGCCGTTGCTGCGATTGCGGCGCGTTCCACCGGCACGGGTGTTACGGCGGGATTTTCTGCCGGCGCCTTTGAGCGTCTGGCTGGTCTATGGTCTGGCCCTGGCGGCGGTGGCGGTTTTGCTGTGGCGTTTCAGCGGTGATTGGCGGCTGACGGGCGTGGTCTTGGGCGTTGGCGGGGCGGCGTTGATCACCCTGGCCCTGCTGACCTGGCTGCTGCTGTCCTTTTTGCAGCGTTTGTCAGGGAGAATGTCGTTGGTCTGGCGTCTGGGGTTGTGGGGGCTGACCCGCCGGCGCCGGGCTGCAGTGGGCCAGATCCTGGCCTTTTGCGTCACCCTGGCGGCGATGACGCTGACCTACCTGGTACGCAGCGACCTGATCGAGACCTGGCGGGACCAGCTTCCCCCCGATGCTCCCAACTACTTCGTCATCAACGTCTTCCCGTCGGAGGTGGCGGCGTTCCGCCGCTATCTGACCGAGACGGTCGGTGCCCGCAGCAGCGACTTCTATCCCATCGTGCGCGGCCGCCTCGTCCGGGTGAACGGCGTGCCCGTCCACAGGCGGGTACGTCCCGGCAGCGTCGGGGAAGCCGCGGTCAACCGGGAGCTGAATCTGACCTGGAGTGCGACGCTGCTGGCCGCCAATCGGGTGGTCCGGGGGCATTGGTGGCGTGACGAGGGGGGCGTCCGGGTTTCGGTGGAGGCGGAGCTGGCCGCCAGTTTGGGTATCGATGTGGGGGATCGGCTCGAATTTCTCATCGAAGGACGGCGAATCGAGGCCCGGGTGGCCAGTTTGCGCTCGGTGCAATGGGAATCCATGACCCCCAATTTCTACGTCATTTTCTCCCCGGGCGCTCTGCAGGGATTCGCCGCCACCTATATGACCAGTTTCTACCTGCCCCCCGAGCGGAAGGCCGCCCTGGGCGAGCTGGTGCGCCGTTTCCCCAATGCCACCCTGGTGGACGTCGATCTGATCCTGCGTCATCTGCGCGATTTGCTGCAGCAGGTCGGGTTCGCCGTGGAATACGTCCTGTCGTTCGCCTTGCTGGCGGGGATAGCGGTGCTGTTCGCCGCGGTCCGCAGCAGCATCGATGAGAGGATTCGGGAGGGTGCTCTGCTGAGAGCCCTGGGGGCGCGGCGCCGACTGCTTTCGCGCAGTCAGGGGATCGAGTTCGTCTGCCTGGGTTTGCTTTCCGGAATATTGGCGGTGGCCGTCGGCGAGCTGCTGGCCTGGCTGCTCTACCGGCGCCTGTTCGCCATCGACTTTCGGCCCCATTTCGTCGTTTGGCTGGTGGTGCCGTTGCTGGGGGCGATACTGACGGGATTTGCCGGGATGGCAGGTTGCCGCGGCGCTTTGCGGCGCAGCCCGGTGGCGGTTCTACGCCGGTTGTGAGTGAAGAAGCTGAAAAGGCGCGGGTGGCCGCACCTTTTCAGCTTCGAACCGGGAAGGTCACAGGGCCTTCAGGTTGACGATGGATGTCCAGCCCTGTTTGCCGGCGCAATCGCCCTCCACGGGCTCGACCTTGACATATTTCACGTAGTTGACCACCGACTGTTCCAGGACTTTGGCCGGGGTGCCGGCGCTCACCACGCACACTTTCTCCTTCTCGCGGATTTCCGGATCGGTGGCGCCCATGCGTCCCGGGGCTTGGAATAGCAGGACGTCGCCGCCGCCGGTCACGTTGGGATTCACCAGCTTATAGGTTTGACCGACCTGGATGGTGGGTACCTTGAGTTGTTCCACCCCACTACCGCCGAACATCTTGAAGATCAGGAACAGCAACAGCAGGATACCGGCGATGCCACCGTAGAACAGCGCCGGCTTTTCCTCCCGCAGCGCGGTCAGTTTTTCCTTCAAGGCGTTGGTGGCGCCGGCTTCCTCGGCCTTCGCCTCTTCTTCCCTGGGGGCTTCGGACGGTTGTTCCTCGGCGGGCGCTTTGCCTTCCTCTTCCTCCGGCGTCGTGGGATTTTCGTTTTCGTTGCTCATTCTTCTACCTCCTCTTTGTTTTTCGTCGGCCCACAGGTTTCAAGTATCGACTGAGAACGTCATGCTTCCTTCTCGAACCTGGGCGATTATACTAATTGCGCCTTTGAATGATAAAGAGCGACAGGGCTCTGAGCAAATCGGCCCGCTCCCCCAGCGGTTCCAGGCTGGCGATGGCGTTTTCGTGCATTTCCACGGCCTTGCGCTTGGCTCCGGCCAGGCCGAGCAGGGCGGGGTAGGTGGGTTTTTTCTGGGCCCGGTCCTTTCCCCGGGTTTTGCCCAGGGTGGCGGTGTCGCCGGTTTCGTCCAGGATGTCGTCCTGGATCTGGAACGCCAGTCCGATGCACTTGGCGTAGTGGTCCAGACGCGCGGCCGTTTCTCCGTCCAGATCGGGACGGCACAGGGCGGCGAGGCGCACGCTGGCGCGGATCAGGGCGCCGGTCTTGTGGATGTGCATCAGTTCGAGGGCCGGCAGGTCCAGTTGCAAGCCCACCGAGGCCAGGTCGATGGCCTGTCCGCCCACCATGCCGCCGGCTCCTGCCGCCTTGGCGAGACAGTCGATCATGGCCAGCCGCTGCGACGGGCCGACTTCGATGGTGGGGTCGTCGGCGAGCACTTCGAAGGCCAGGGCCTGCAGGGCGTCGCCGGCGAGGATGGCGGTGGCTTCGTCGAAGCGCACGTGACAGGTGGGTTTGCCCCGACGCAGCTCGTCGTCGTCCATGGCGGGCAGGTCGTCGTGAATCAGGGAGTAGACGTGAATGAATTCCACGGCGCAGGCAGGTCCATCGAGGGTTTCCATCGGCACGCCCAGCGCGTGGCCGGTGGCATAGGTGAGCACCGGACGCAGGCGTTTGCCGCCGTCCAGCGTGGCATAGCGCATGGCCCGATGCAGCCGGCTCGGCAGTTTGTCCGCCGGAGGCAGGCGCCGGTCCAGGGCCGCTTCCACCCGTTCCCGGCATGTGGCGATGAAATCCTCGAGGCGTTCGGTCGCTATTTCAGTCATCGGCTTGTAGGGGTTGGCAGTGGAAGGAGCCATCCTCGCTCCGGGTCAGGATCTGGACTTTCTGTTCCGCTTCCTGCAAAGCGGTTTGACAGGCGCGGGCGAGTCGCACCCCCCTTTCGAACAGCGTGAGGGACTCCTCCAGACTGACGTCCCCTTGCTCCAGGCGGGTGACGATCTGTTCCAGCTCCTTGAGTTGATCCTCGAAACCGGGTTTGGGGCTGCTCATCGTGGTTGGTTTGCAAAAACCGTTACGATAAGGTGTTTGCCGGAAGCTGTCAAAAGGTCGGGAGAGGAACCCGTGCTCCGGAAGAATTTGATTCGGCGGCTGCATCTCGAAACGGCCCGCTGCCGCCAGTGGGGGGGTCGGGGCAGGTTGCCCAAGCCGGGCGAATGCCCGGCGCGTCGCCGCACCTGGATCGAGGCGCCACGCGTATGGATCGAGTGACGAGCGGCAGGCGCCCTTCTCCCGTCACCCTGGGACAGGTGTTCGCCCTGGCGTGGCCGGCGGCGGTTTCCATTCTGCTCAACAACGCTTTCAAGGTGATCGACCAATTCGCGGTCCAGTGGCTCGGGGTCGCCGCCCAGGCGGCGGTGGGCGCCTGTACCTTCGTCCTGATCGCCTTTTTCGCCCTCTACGAAATCACCGCCGCCGGTGCCGCGCCACTGGTGGCTCGGGCCACCGGGGCCCGGGATCATCGCTGGCGGCGCCGGGTGGTGGGCAACGCCCTGTCGGGGGCGACCATCATCGGGATTCTGGTTCTGCTTGCCGCGGGACTGGGAGCGGAGTCGATTGCCAGTCTGCTCAATCTGGCACCGCAGGCCCGCGCTGCGGCGGCCGAATACCTGCGTTGGCTGGCCATCGCCGGTTTCCCCCTGACCCTGGCGCCGCTGGTCGATTCCGTCTTCATCGCCATGGGCCGGACCCGTCGGGTCATGGTCATGCAGCTCCTGGCCACGGTGCTCAATGTCGTGCTCAATCCCTTGTTCATTTACCACCTGGGGATGGGAATCGGCGGTGCCGCCCTGGCCACCGGCCTCAGCCGCGGGGTTTCCCTGCTCCTGGGCTTGTTTTGGCTGGTCGGCGAGGTCGGTCTGGTTCCGGGGGATCTTCGGCCGGACAACGTGCTTCGCTGGATTCTTTCCCTCGGTATGCCGGTGGCCTGGGGCACCGGACTCTACGCCCTGGTGTACTGGGGACTGCTGGCCTGGGTGATATCGCCCCTGGGGCCGGCGGTGAACGCGGCGTTGGGCATCGGTTATTCCGCGCTGGAGGGGTTCACCTGGCCGGTGTTCTGGGGGATCGCGGCGGCGGCTGCCAGCCTGGTGGGGCGCTCCCTGGGCGAAGGCGACGGTCGGCGGGTCCGCCAGGCGATCCGCTGCGCCGGCCTGCTGGCCTGGATCTGCGGCAGTGTGGCCACCTTGGTCTTCTGGTTGGGCGCCGAATCGCTCACCGGCTGGTTCACCGGCGATCCCGGCGTTCACGAGGAAGCCGTCCGTTATGCGCGCATTCTGGCCTTTTCTCAGCTTTTCGTCGCCTTCGAAGCCCTCGCCGGCGGCGTGCTGGAAGGCGCCGGGGCGACCCGGGCGGCTTTCTGGTGGTCGGCGCCTTTCAATCTGCTGCGCATTCCCCTGGCCGTCTGGCTGGCTTTCTTGCTGGATTGGCGCAGCGCCGGGGTGTGGTGGGCCATCAACCTGACCACCTATGCCAAGGCACTGGGATTGGGGTGGCAGTTGCGCCGGGGGCGGTGGCCGCGTCTCTCGAAATGATCGATGATCAATGACAAGTTGCGGCACTTGACAGAGCGTCTCGGATCGTTAAAATGGCAAAACGCCTGATGCGGGAATAGCTCAGTTGGTAGAGCACAACCTTGCCAAGGTTGGGGTCGCGGGTTCGAGTCCCGTTTCCCGCTCCAACTTCCAGGGAAAGCCGCCAAGCCGCGGCTTTTTTGTTCTTCCAGGCGGCGTGGCAGAGTGGTTATGCAGCGGCCTGCAAAGCCGTGTACGCCGGTTCGATTCCGACCGCCGCCTCCATATTCGCTTCCATTCGAAACCGCGCCGGTCAGCCGGCCAGACTCTCCTCTTCCTCGTCCAGTCCCAGTTCGTTGATCTTTCGGGTCAAGGTGTTGCGGCCGTAACCGAGCAGGCGGGCGGCGTCCTGACGGCGCCCTCGGGTGTGTTTCAGGGCGGTTCGGATCAGGATGCGTTCGGCGTCGATGATGGCCCGCTTGGCCACGTCCCGGCGTCCTTCCGCCAGCTCGCGGCCCGCCCACCGGGCCAGTTGGGAGCGCCAGTCCTCTTCTTCGGTCTGCCGGGCCGGGGTGGGGGCAGGGGATTGCTGGCGTAATTCCGGCGGCAGGTCGTCCAGATGGACCACGTTGCCCGGTGCCATCACGGTGAGCCAACGGCAGACGTTTTCCAGCTGACGCACGTTGCCGGGCCAGTCGAGCCGGCTGAGATAGCTCTCCACCTCCGGTTCCAATATCTTGGGTTCCACCCGCAGCTCTTCCGCGGCCCGCTGGAGGAAATGGCGCAACAGGCGGGGAACGTCCTCGCGCCGCTCCCGCAGTGGAGGCATGCGGATCCGGATGACGTTGAGACGATGGTACAGGTCTTCGCGGAAACGACCCTGGGCCACCAGGCTTTCCAGGTCTTGATGGGTGGCGGCGATGATGCGCACGTCCACCTTGCGTGGTGCGTGGGACCCCAGCGGGTAGAATTCCCCCTCCGAAAGCACCCGCAGCAGGCGGGTCTGCAATTCCGCGGGCATGTCGCCGATTTCGTCGAGGAACAACGTCCCCCCGTCCGCCTGCTCGAAGCGGCCGATGCGGCGCTGTTGGGCGCCGGTGAACGCGCCTTTCTCGTGGCCGAACAGTTCCGATTCCAGCAGATCCCGGGGAATGGCGGCCATGTTGAGGGCGATGAAGGGTGCCTGGGCCCGGGGGCTGTGGCGGTGAAGGGCGCGGGCCACCAGTTCCTTGCCGGTGCCGGATTCGCCGGTGATCATCACGGTGATGTGGGATCGCGCCAGCCGGCCGATGGCGCGGAACACTTCCTGCATCGTCGGGGCGGCGCCGATGATCTCCGGCGTCGGGCCGCTGAACTCGTCGGCCTGTTTCCGGGACCGGTTTTGGCAGGCGCGCCGGACCACCTGCACCATTTCGTCCAGGTCGAACGGCTTGGGCAGGTACTCGAAGGCGCCGCCGTGCAGCGAGGCGACGGCGCTGTCGAGATCGGAGTGGGCGGTCATCACGATCACCGGAAGCTCGGGATGGCGCCCCCGAATGCGGTGCAACAGTTCCAACCCGTCGATCCCCGGCATGCGGATGTCGGTCAGAAGCACGTCCGGGCGGGTCTGGCGCAACAGCAGTTCCGGTTCGGCGGCATCGGTGAAGGTGCAGACCCGGAAACCTGCCTTCGATAAAGCCTTTTCCAGTACCCAGCGGATCGACTGGTCGTCGTCGATGATCCAAACTTCGTCAGCCATCGGGCTTCTCCAAGGGTAGATAGATGGAAAAACAGGTGTGTCCCGGCCTGGAGGCGCATTCGATCAGTCCGCCGTGACGGCTGATGAGCGCCTGGGCGATGGAAAGCCCCAGGCCCGTGCCGCCGGGACGGCCGGTGATCATGGGATAGAAGATCTGTTCCAGCAATTGCGCCGGAATGCCCGGCCCCTGGTCGATGACGTCGATGCGGACCACCATCCGGTGCAGGTGCTGGCGGATGGTGACCCGTCGTTGAATCCGGCTGCGCAGGGTGATGGCGCCTTCCCCTTCCAGGGCCTGGGCGGCGTTGCGGCCGATGTTGAGGAACGCCTGGATCAATTGATCCGAATCGCCGCAGATGGCGGGCAGGCTGGGGTCGTAGTCGCAGTGAATCGTCAGTTCCGGGTATTCCGCCAGCAGCAGCTGACGCACGTGTTCCAACACCTGGTGGATGTTGAGTTCACGCAGGCGCAGCGGCTGGTCTGGGGCGATCATGCGATCGATCAGGGTGCGGAGCCGGTCGGCCTCGTTGATGATGACCGTGGTGTATTCCCTCAGTTCGGGGTCGGACAGTTCGGCGGCGAGTAGTTGGGCGGCGCCGCGCAAGCCGCCGAGGGGGTTCTTGATTTCGTGAGCCAGCCCCCGCAACAGTTGGTTGATGGCCTCCTGCTGGGTCTGCAGTTGGGCGTCCCGCGAGAGCTGGTAATAGTTCTCCACCGGTTCGATTTCCATGATCACCGCCTCGACCTCTTCGCCTTCGAGCAGCGGTGTCATGGCGCAGTGCACAAGCATGGTGCGGTTTCCCTGCCGTAGCGGCAGGTGGCGTTCCACCCGGGGCGCGCAGCTGGAAATGGTGTGATCGAGATCGGCCGTGATCTTGTCGCCCAGGGAAGGGAACAGGTCGCTGGCCTTTTGATTCAGGGCCTTGTGAGCGCTGGTGGCGAGTAGCATTTCCCCGGCTGGATTGAGATAGCGCAACCGCTGGGTGCGGTCGAACAGCAGCACGCCGTTGCCGAGGTGCTCCAGGATGCGCTGGTGAAATCGTTCGTCATTCATATATGGTTGGAAAAGCAAGTATCGGGCCAAGCGAGGCGGTGAAAGCGATGCCAAAAGGAGGGGCGGAGTGCACCATTATTGTGCATATTGATCCAATTGGGTGCGAAATGGTTTCCCTTTTGCACCATCGTCACGGCATATGACTGGCATGGATGCTGCTAGGAATGGATTTGCACACCAACTTAGCAGAGGGGAATCGTGATGAAATTGGTAGCTGCAGTGATAAAGCCTTTCAAGCTGGACGACGTACGCGAGGCGTTGTCGGAGGTGGGGGTCGCCGGTTTGACCGTGACCGAGGTGAAAGGTTTCGGGCGCCAGAAGGGGCATACCGAATTGTACCGCGGTGCCGAGTACGTGGTGGATTTCCTGCCCAAGGTCAAGATCGAGGTGGCGATCGCCGACGAGCAGTTGGAACAGGTGCTCGAGGCGATCCAGAAAGCGGCTCGTACCGGTAAAATCGGCGACGGGAAAATTTTCGTCACTCCGTTGGAGGAGGTCATTCGCATCCGTACCGGGGAGACGGGAGCCGAGGCGTTGTAAATCCGAATAGAAGAACGAGGTGAAAATAAAATGGAAAAACTGATCGAAGTCAGCTACGCGCTGGACACCTTTTATTTCCTGGTCATGGGGGCGCTGGTCATGTGGATGGCCGCCGGTTTCGCCATGCTCGAGGCCGGTCTGGTGCGTTCCAAGAACACGGTGGAGATCTTGACCAAGAACGTGGCCCTCTATGCCATCGCCTGCATCATGTACATGCTGGTGGGCTACCAGATCATGTATCCGGGAGAGGCGGTCAATTCGGTCTGGCCCGGGATCGGGTTTCTGATCGGCGAGGATCATTCTCTGGAAGAAGTGCTCAAGAGTGACGGCGAGGTGTATTACTCGGTGATGGCCGATTTCTTCTTCCAGGTGGTGTTCGTGGCCACTGCCATGTCCATCGTCTCCGGGGCGGTGGCCGAGCGGATGAAGCTGAGCGCTTTTCTCCTCTTCGCTGTGGTCATGACCGGGTTCATCTATCCCATGCAGGGATACTGGAAGTGGGGTGGCGGTTTTCTGGATCAGCTCGGCTTCCTGGATTTCGCCGGTTCCGGGGTGGTGCATCTGACGGGAGCCACGGCGGCTCTGGCCGGAGTCCTGCTGCTGGGGCCGCGCACCGGCAAATACGGTCCCGGTGGGGAGATTCATCCCATTCCCGGCTGTAACCTTCCCTTGGCCACCCTGGGCACGTTCATCCTCTGGTTGGGGTGGTTCGGCTTCAACGGCGGTTCCGAGCTCAAGGTGTCCAACGTGGAGGAAGCCAACGCCGTCGCCCGGGTGATCGTCAACACCAACATGGCCGCCGCCGGTGGCGCTGTGGCCGCCCTGCTCACCGCCCGGGCTTTGTTCGGCAAGGCCGATCTCACCATGATGCTCAACGGCGCGCTGGCCGGACTGGTCGCCATCACTGCCGAACCGCTCACCCCCTCGCCGTTGCTGGCGACCATCGTCGGCGCGGTCGGCGGTTTCATCGTGGTGTTCTCCATCGTCGGTTTCGACAAGCTGCGTATCGACGACCCGGTGGGGGCGCTGTCGGTCCACGGCGTGGTGGGCATCTGGGGCTTGCTGGCGGTCTGCCTGTCCAATCCCGACGCCAAGCTCAGTGCCCAGTTGATCGGTATCGTCACCATCCTGGTGTGGGTGTTCCTCACCAGCTTCGTCGTCTGGTTCGTTCTCAAGGCGCTCATCGGTATCCGTCTCAGCCCCGAGGACGAATACAACGGCGCCGATTTCGCCGAATGCGGCATGGAGGCCTATCCCGAATTCACCGGCAGCGCCCGCTGATCTTCGGTCCCGATGGACGCAGGCGCCGAGGTTGTCGGGCCTCGGCGCTTGCATTTTGGCCGCAGACTTGCTATTTTTGGCAAAAAACTACATTTTGTCGCGAATAAAAAACTACGAGAGGATATGACGATGAGCGAAAAAGGTTTCAAGGTTTCTGCTTTGGCAGCGGCACTGGCGGTGGTGGTCGGGGGTGCCGGCGCCCATGAACTGAGCAGCGGGGCCGGCTTCGTCCCGGATCGGATCCGGAATGCCGACGGCGTCATCGAGGCGCTTACCGGCTACGACATCAACGAAACGCCGTTTTTGAAGTCCCTGGGACTCCGGGTCGGCGGCTGGATCGATTTCGGCTACACCCACAATTTCGAGGATCCCCGCAACAACCTCAACGATCCGGTCACCTTCAATTTCCGTTACGACCACGTCATGCTCAATCAGGCCAACCTGTTCATCGAACGGGCGGTCAGCACTGACGGTGGCTGGGACGTCGGCGGCCGGGTGGACTTCATGATCGGTACCGACTCCCCCTTCACCCAGGCGGCCGGACTGGAAATTTCCGACGCCGGCAAGCAGAAGTGGATGGGCGACACCGATCAGCTCCACAATTTCAACAAGCTGGCTCTGCCACAGGCCTATCTGGAAATCTACGCCCCGGTGCTCAACGGCATCACCGCCAAGATCGGCCACTTCTACACCATCATCGGCAACGAGGTGGTGACGGCGCCGGACAACTTCTTCTATTCCCACGCCTACACCATGCAGTACGGTGAGCCCTTCACCCACACCGGCGCCCTGTTCTCCATGCCGCTGGTCGACAATCTGAGCATCACCGTCGGTGCGGTCAACGGCTGGGACAGCTTCACTGCCGATATCGACGACGCCTGGAACTTCATCGGCGGTTTGAACTGGGACAACGGCGTGGAAGGCGCCGGCGCCCTGTCGGTGGCCTTGACCGCCATCACCGGCACCGTGGCCGGCTATCACGGCAACATGGACGATCTGGAGCGCTCCCTGTACAGCATCGTGCTGTGGTACGACATCACGGATCAGTTGCACTTCACCCTCCAGCACGACCACGGCTGGGAGGAACAGCTGGGTACCGACGACGATGCCCACTGGTACGGCGTCAACAGCTATCTGACCTACGACATCAACGACATGTTCTCGGTCGGTACGCGGATGGAATGGTTCCGCGACGAGGGCGGTGTCCGGGTCAGCAGCCTGTACGGTGGCCAGGGGGTGCGTGCCGGCAAGTCGGCCAACTTCTACGAGATGACCTTCGGGATCAACTTCACTCCCACCAAGTGGGCCAAGATCCGTCCGGAAATCCGTTATGACTGGGCTGAGAACGCCAAACCCTACGACGACGGTAGCCAGAACGACCAGCTTCTGTTCGGTGTCGATGCAGTGATCATGTTCTGATCGCTCCGGGTCATCCTTCCGGGGGAAAGGGCGTGAACCCAAGGTTCACGCCTTTTTTCTTCCGTTGCGAATATCGCCGATGTGCCGGCCGAGTCGTTCGGCGCGGTCAGGCGTTTACGGTCTGGCCTCGACCAGCCATCGGTTCAGTTTTTCCCGAGCCTTGCGCTGCAGCTTCAGCGACAGATAGGGCTGGTCCGGATCGGGGGGCAGTCGGGCGGCCTGCTGAAAGTGGGCGAGCGCTTCCTGCACCCGGCCGGTCTTGCCGAGGAAATGGCCGTAATAGTAATGGTTTTCGATCCCGCCGGGATTGAGGGTCAGTGCTTTCTGGAAATAGTACTCGGCTTTTTCGGCGTCGCCGAAGGAAAGCGGCCAGCCGGGCACTTTGTAGTAGAGACAGGCCAGGGCCAGATAGGCGCTGCCCCGCATGGCGTCGGGATCGATCGCCACGGCGCGCAGCAGGAGGTCCCTTGCCTGGGTCGCATGGTCCAGAGAGGACAAGCCGAGATCGAGACTTGCCAGGGTCGCCAGGGCGATCGCCTGCCAGATCAGGGGTTCCGCTCGGTGGGGATACCGGCTTTTCAGGCGCTCGATGTCTGCGAGCAGGATGCCGAGTCCCTGAGGCCGTCGTGATTTCGGCCAGTGATAGGCGATTTCGTCCCAGCGTCGGCCGATTTCCCGGACCTCCTCTGGGAGGGAAGCGACCGCGCATTGGGCGAGACAAAGTCCGATCAGGAAAAGCAGCGGCCGGATGAAATGTTGCTTTGTTGCCATAACGCCTAAAATTTTTGTAAGTTGGCAACGATTATAAAGCCGGTCGGGGAAAATTGAAGCGCCAAGTGCACCCATCGGGTGCCGCAGGGCTTGGGGCGGGGAAAGAGGGCTGGCTGCACGCCCCCCGATTGGATCGGGGGTAAGAGGGTCAGTCTTCGAGGCGGAAGCCGATCTTCAGGATCACTTGGTAGTGGGCCACTTTGCCGTCTTCGATATGGCCGCGGGTTTCCACCACCTGAAACCAGTTGAGGTGGTTGAGGGTCTTGCTGGCGCGCCGAATGGCGTTGTCGATGGCATCCTCGATGCTTTTGGTCGATGAGCCGACGATTTCGATCACTTTGTAGACATGGTCCGGCATGGGCGTTCTCCTCGAGGAAAGTTGTCGGGACGATGATGATAGGCAATTGCGGCCGTTTGCGCCATCTTGCTGCGGTGTTTTCGGCTTGGGGGTGTTTTCCAATTGCGGGATAATATCCGTTTTGCAAGGCACGAGGGAGCATGAGAGACCAGTTGCAGCGCCTGCTTGAGGCGGCGATAGATCAGTTGCGACGGCAAGGGCTGTTGCCGGAACAGGCCCGGGTTGCGGTCCGGGTGGATCGAGCCCGCGATTCCGCCCATGGGGATTTCGCCAGCAACATCGCCCTGATGCTGGCCAAGGCGGCCGGGATGCCGCCGAGGAAGCTCGCCGAGCGGATCGTTGCGGCCTTGCCGAAAGATCCCTCGATCCGCCGGGTCGAAATCGCCGGCCCCGGTTTTATCAACTTCTTCCTCGATCCGGCGGCCCAGTTCGCCATCGTCCGCCGGGTTCTGGAAGAGCGGGAGCGTTTCGGCCGTAGCGATATCGGTCGGGGGCGGCGTATCCATATCGAGTTCGTCTCCGCCAATCCCACCGGTCCGCTCCATGTCGGACACGGACGTGGGGCGGCGTATGGGGCCACCGTGGCCAACCTGCTGGCGGCGACCGGTTTCCAGGTCCACCGGGAATACTACGTCAACGATGCCGGCCGTCAGATGGACATTCTCACGGTCAGTGTCTGGCTGCGTTATCTGGAGTCGTGCGGTGAATCGTTGCCGTTTCCGGCCAGCGGTTACCGCGGGGATTACGTCCGCGACATCGCCGCCCGGCTTCGCCGTCAGGTGGGAGAGTCCTATCGGCGACCGGCCGAAAGCGTGCTGGAAGGATTGCCGCCGGATGCCCCGGCAGGGGACAAGGAACTTTACATCGACGCCTTGATCCGCCGCGCCCGGCAGCTTCTGGGCGACCAGGCCTACGAGACGGTTTTGCGCACGGCGCTGGAGGCGATCCTGGCCGACATCCGTGAGGACCTCGAGGCTTTCGGGGTTCGCTATGACCGATGGTTTTCCGAACGCGACCTGGTGGCATCGGGCCGGGTGGAGCAAGCCCTGGCCCTGCTGGATCAGGGCGGATGGCTGTATCGCAAGGATGGGGCCACCTGGTTCGCCTCCAGCCGACTCAGGGATGAAAAGGACCGGGTCGTGGTTCGGGAGAACGGCCAGATCACCTATTTCGCCTCCGACATCGCTTACCACCTGGACAAGCTGGAACGGGGCTTCGATCGCCTGATCGACGTCTGGGGAGCCGATCATCATGGCTACGTGCCCCGCCTGAAGGCGGCCATGCAGGCGCTGGGGGCCGATCCCGAGCGGCTGGAGGTGCGTTTGGTGCAGTTCGCCATCCTGTACCGGGGCCGGGAGAAGGTTCCCATGTCCACCCGGGCCGGGGAGTTCGTCACCCTGCGACAGTTGCGCGAGGAAGTGGGCCGGGACGCAGCCCGGTTTTTCTACGTGATGCGCAAGCCCGAGCAGCACATGGATTTCGATCTCGAGCTGGCCGTTTCCCAATCCAACGACAATCCGGTCTACTATGTCCAGTACGCTCACGCCCGGGTTTGCAGCGTGTTCCGGCAGTTGGCGGAAAAAGGTTGGCGGCGGGACGTGGACCAGGGCATGGAGGCCCTGACGCGGCTGACCGAACCTCACGAACAGGCGCTGCTGGCCACGCTGGCCCGCTATCCGGAAATCGTCGAACGGGCGGCGCTGCAGCGGGAACCCCATCAGTTGACCCATTACCTGCGCGAACTGGCCGGGGAGTTTCACACTTACTACAACGCCCACACTTTTCTGGTGGAGGACGCCCCTTTGCGCAACGCCCGCCTCAATCTGATCGACGCCGTGCGTCAGACCATCGCCAACGGTCTCGGTCTGCTCGACGTCAGCGCCCCCGAGTCGATGTAGATGGCCCGCCGCAAGCCCGCTTCTCCCCGCCGATCCCCGCCCCGCGGCCGTGCCAGGGGGAAACGCCGAAGCGGTGCGCCGGTCTGGTTGTGGGTGGCGGCCGCCGTGGTGTTGGCTGGATTCGGCTATTTTCTCTATTGGCTGTCCACCGGTTCGCCCGAGACCCCGGCCAAAGCGCGGCCGGCCGCTCCGTCGGCCGAACCCAAGGCGGAGGCGGTGACGGTGAAGAAACGGGAGCCCCGCTTCACCTTCTACACCCTGTTGCCGGAAAAGGAGGTCGTCGTGCCCGAGGGCGAGATCCGGACGATCCGGCGGGAGGAGCATCTGGGGCGCGCCCGGCGGGGGGAGTATTTCGTTCAGGCCGGCTCGTTCCGCCGGATGTCCGATGCCGACCGTCTCAAGGCCCGCTTGGCCCTTCTGGGGGTCGAGTCCCGCATCGAACGGGCCGAGGTGAAAGGCGCCGTGTGGTATCGGGTGAGGCTTGGTCCTTTCACCTCCATGACCGAGGTGGAGCGAGTGCGGGCCCGGTTGCGCAAGCATCGGATCGACAGCGTGGTCCATACCGTGAAGCGCTGAGAGCCGTTGGTTTTTCCAGCCCGTCGGAAAACCGATCGATTCGGGTTCCCGGGGGGATGGGAAGTGATAGAGGTCAAGGATTGGGCGATTTGCCTTGTACATTGTGCACAAGCGGCCTATACTCGAATCACGTCGTGAAACGTCGGCTTAAGTCGAGCGAGACCGCCTTCAGGGCGGTTGTTTTGTATCTGAACTCTGGAATCCGTTTATGTTGTTTGGTCTTTTCGAACTCCCCTGGTGGGGTTATGGACTCGTCATCCTGGCCCTGACCCATGTGACCATCGTCGCGGTCACCCTCTATCTGCATCGCTGCCAGGCCCACCGGGCGCTGGATCTGCATCCCATCGTCAGTCATTTCTTCCGCTTCTGGCTCTGGTTGACCACCGGCATGAAAACCAAGGAATGGGCCGCCATCCACCGCAAGCATCACGCCCGCTGCGAGACCGAGGAAGATCCCCACAGCCCCCAGGTTCTGGGAATCGGCAAGGTGTTGTTCGAGGGGGCGGAACTCTACCGCCAGGCCACCCGGGACCGCCAGGCCATCGAACAGTACGGCTGGGGGGCGCCGGACGACTGGTTGGAGCGTCACGTCTACAGCCACCCCGTCGTTTCCCAGTTGGGCATCCCCCTGATGCTCCTGATCGATGTGGTCTGCTTCGGGGTGCTGGGATTGACGGTGTGGGCGATCCAGATGCTCTGGATCCCCGTATGGGCCGCCGGCGTCGTCAACGGGTTGGGCCATTATGTCGGTTACCGCAACTTCGAGACCACCGATGCCGCCACCAACCTGATCCCCTGGGGTATCCTCATCGGCGGCGAGGAATTGCACAACAATCATCACGCCTACCCCTCCTCGGCCAAGCTGTCCAACAAATGGTGGGAGTTCGATCTGGGCTGGGTGTACATTCGGCTGTTGGCGTTCCTCGGTCTGGCCAAGGTCAAACGGATCGCCCCAAGGGTGCGTCTGGTGCGGCAGGCCGCCGAGCCGAGCCGGGAAACGGTCATGGCGCTGATGCGTCATCGTTTCCACGTTCTCGCCCTTTACGCCCGCACGGTGATCGTACCGGTGCTGCGGGACGAATGCCGCCGGGCCGACCGCAGGGTCCGCCGGTTGCTCAGACGGGCCCGTCCGCTGATGGTGCGCGAGGACATCCGGCTCGACACCGAGCGCGAGAAAGTGTTGCACGCCGCCATCGGGACCAGCCAGCGTTTGGAAACGGTGTACCGGTTCAAACACCGGCTCAAGGAAATCTGGGCCCAGCGCGCTCCCCATCCGGAAGCCCGGCTGCAGCAGCTCAGCCAATGGTGTCGCGAGGCCGAGCAAAGCGGTGTCGAGGCGCTGGGCGAGTTTGCCGCCTTGTTGCGCGGTTACGCGCAGGAACCGCAAACCGCCTGATCCGGTTGTTCCACTTTCGCGTGGACGTTATACTCTGCCCCTCCAGGCATCGAGGAACAGCATTGCGTTTCGTCCGCGCTTTCACCCTCTTTCTGTTCTGCCTCTCCCAACTGGCAGCGCCCTTGGTGCATGCCCACATGGGGGCGGATCTCTCCCCGGCGGCGCTTCATCTTCCCGGCTTGGAAACGGCGCTTCACCAAGGGGTGAGTGACGCCGTCTCCTTCGCGGATCACGGCGGCCTGGTGGTGCAGGCCGCCAAGGGGGTTCGCTCCGGACCCTTGGCCTTTCCGTCCGGGGCGGCGTTGGTTCTGCCGATCGAGAGCGAACCCCGCCTTCTTCCTGCATCGAGGGCGCCGGTGCCTGTCACCGTACTGGCGCCGCCGTCTCGATGTGTCCATCTGCCGCCAAGCCGCGCTCCGCCCCGTCGGTTCTGATCCTGTGTCGAGTTTCCGGCTTCGTGCCGGATCCCGTATCAATTCCAGATTTTCATAGGTAAGAACCGTGCGCAGACTATGCCGTTGGTTGTTGTGCGCCTGTCTGCTGGCCGGGGCGGTCGGCGGCCAGGCTCAGGAAGACTTGCTCGTTCCCCATCGGGACGAGCTCCGCTACGATCCCGATCTGACCCTGGCCGAAGTGGTGGAGACCGCCCTGGCCAACTTTCCCCGCAGCCGGTTGGCGGCGGCGTTCCGGGAGGAAGCCCGGGCTTGGCGCCGGCGCGCCGGGGGGCTGCTGGCCGGCCCGGTGATGCTGGGCACCACTTACAGCGGCGACCAGGTGGGCGACGACACCGGCGTCTGGGAGATCGACAACGATCTGACCTTCATGCTGTGGAAATGGGGCCAGCGCAGCGCCGCCGGCGAGGTGGCGGACCGGGCCGCCGAGTACGCCGCCCGTTACCGGCGGGCGCTGGCGCTCCAGGTGGCCGGAATGGTGCGGGAGGCGTTGTGGGACCTGCGTCTCAAACGCACCGCCTACGAAACCGCTCGTCAGTTGCTGGCGGTGAACGAGAAGCTGGTGGCGGCGGTGCGCAGACGGGTAGAGGCCGGCGATCTGGCCCGCACCGACCGGCTGTTGGCGGAAACCGAGCTGCTCCGCCGCCGGGCCGAGGCCATGACCGCAGAAGCCGAATGGATGCACGCCCGCCGCCGTTACCTCAACCTGGTGCGCCTGGACCGGGCGCCGCAGCGTTTCGAGGAGCCCCGGGCGCCGCTGGATAGCATTTCTTCGGACCATCCGCTCTTGGCGGCGGCCGAAACCCGAATCGCCCAGCTCAAGGCCCGGGTGCGCTGGAGCCGTTTCGAATCCGACACCGGCAATCAGCAGGTCTATCTCACCGTCGGCGGCACCCATGCCAAAGCCGGCCGGGGCGGTCCCACCAGCCACGGCCTGATGGCCAATCTCACCATTCCTTTCGGCGGCGGCCGCTACCAGGCGCCCAACGTCGCCGCCGAAGCCGTCGCCCTGGCCGAGGCGGAGAGCGAACGCGGCGAACTGCAGCGCCGCCTGGAGCGGGATCTGCACGAGGCCGAACACGTTCTTCAGGTGGACGCGCTCCAACTGGCGTCGGCCGAGAAACGCCACCGTCTGGCCCGCGAGAACCTGGAACTGGCGCGCCAGGCCTTCGCCGCCGGAGAGATGGATCTGATCGACCTGCTGCGGATCCAGATGCTGGCCCAGGAAGCGTTGCGCGACGCCCGCCAGTGGCGTGTCCGTTTGGGACGCGATACCGCCCGTTACAACCAGGTCGTGGGGGTGTTGCCATGAAGTGGTCGTGGTTCTGGTGGATTCTGGTGGCCGGTTTGGCTGCTGCCGATGCCGATGAAGTGACGATCACCACCGAACAGGCGCGGCGGCTGGGGTTGACGGTGGAAACCGCCGTGGCTGTGGATCGAGTGCCCCTCGGCCGGGTACCGGCCCAGGTGACGGTGCCGCCGGAGAACGACCGCCTGGTCACCGCGCCGCTGGCCGGGCGGGTGACGACGGTGAAGGTCACCCGCGGCGACGCCGTCCATGCCGGACAGGTGTTGATGATTCTGGAGAGCCCGGATTTGCTCGTCCATCAGCGTCACCTGCTCGATGCCTGGAACGAGTGGCAGGTGGCCGAGGCTCGCTACCGGCGGGAGAAATCCTTGTACCGCGCCGGGATCGTTCCCCAAAGCCGCTGGCAGGAAACCGAAAAGCGCTGGCGTCAGTCGCGCACCGCCTATCGCCAGGCCCGCCGCGAGCTGGAATTGATGGGTCTGAGCCGTTCCGCTATCGAACGTTTGCTGCGTACCGCCAGACTCGACAGCCACCTGGCGGTGCACGCGCCGGTGGCGGCGGTGGTGCACGAGCGCCGGGTGGTGACCGGGCAGCGGGTCGAGCGCGCCGCTCCCCTGATGCACTTGATCATTTCCGATCCCCTGTGGTTGGAACTGGCGGTGCCGGTGGCCCTGGTCGAGCGGCTCGACGAGCGCACCCGGGTGGAAATACCGGGGCAGGGGGCTTCCGGCCGGGTGATCCGGATCGGCACCCTGGTGGATGCCGCCAGCCAGACCGTTCCGGTGCGGGCCGTGCTCGACCGTTCGGGCGGGCTGCGACCGGGGCGCAAACTCGAAGCGCGGTTGGTGACGCCGGTGGACGGGGTGGTGAAGTTGCCGCGGGCGGCGGTGGTTGAGCACCAGGGCCGCCATTTCGTCTTCGTGCGTCAGGGCGAGCGTTTCGAGGTCCGGCCGGTGACGCCGCTGCGTTTGACCGCCGGCAGCGCCTACCTCGAGGCCGGCGTGCGCCCGGGCGAGGCGGTGGTGGTCAGCGCTACCGCCGCCTTGAAGGCCGCCTGGCTCGGTATCGGGGAGGAGGGGTGACATGGGTGCCTTGATCCGTTTCGCCCTCACCCAAAGGCTGCTGATGTTGCTGGCGGCGGTGGTGCTCGCCGGTCTCGGCTGGCAGGCGGCCCGGCAACTGCCCATCGACGCCTTTCCGGACGTTTCCGTGCCCCAGGTCAAGGTGATCGTCAAGGCGCCGGGCATGACCCCGGAAGAAGTGGAGGCCCGCATCACCTTGCCGCTGGAAATGGAGCTTTTGGGCATTCCCCGGCAAAAGATGCTGCGCTCCATCGCCAAGTACGCCATCACCGACATCACCATCGACTTCGAGGAAGGCACCGACGTCTATTGGGCCCGCCAGCAGGTGGCCGAACGGCTGGGCAACGTCTGGGGCGATCTGCCCGCCGGGGTGCAGGGCGGCATCGCCCCCCT
>JALSGR010000060.1 GCA_026982635.1 Methylothermaceae bacterium
GCGGGAACGAAGCACCCAGGTGGTCCGGTACATCTACCGTCATACCGGCGGGCGCCTGCCTATCATCGGCGTGGGGGGCATTCTTTCGGCGCGGGATGCTCTGGAGAAGGCCGAGGCCGGCGCCCGCCTGGTGCAGGTCTTCACGGGTTGGGTATATCGGGGTCCGACCCTGCTCCAGGAAGTGGTACGGGCCTGGTGAGGCAGGATTTGGTATAATCGAATTGCTCATTTCGGCGGCCTTTCTTGTGCGCAAAGCCAAGCAACGTCCCCCCGATTTGTGAGCCGCTCCGCAGAACCCTGCCCTCCTGGAGGTGATGCATGTTCCCGAAGGTGCAAACGAAACCCGGCGCTTCCGTATCCATGGACGAAACGAAGATGTGGATTCACAATCTGCTTCCCGACCCGGCCCAAGAGTGGAAGCATTTACTTCAGTTCGCGCTGTTCACTCAGGCAGATAAGCAGGCCATGTCCGAGACGGTGGAGGTCCTCTTCCGCCGAGGACCGGAGTTGGTGGTGGGGGTGTACGACTACTTGCGCAGTGTACCCGAGACCGCGGCGGTGCTGGGATGGGAGACAGAGATCGATGAGGAACACTTGGAAGAACGGCGCCGCTTCTTCACCATCTGGTTGGCCCGTACTCTGGGCATGGATACGGGTGAAGAGTTCGGGGATTACCTGTTCTACGCAGGCAAAGCCCATGCCGGACACGGTCCCCGCCAGATCCACGTGCCACCAGCCTATGTGCGGGCATCCATCGGGTTGCTCCTGGCCAACTTCGCACGTTTCATGCACGAAGCCGGACTTCCGGGTGAAAAGGTGGCTCCCGCCATGGCGGGTTGGAGCAAGTATCTGTCGGTGCAGTTGCACATGATGGAATTGGGGTATGAGGCCGCCCGCCGTATGGACGAGGGCAAGTTCCCGGTCACCGTGCGGGTCTATGGCGTGTTGCGCCCCAAGCTGCCTTCCGCGTTACGACCCGCGTGGGTCCATCCCGGAGACACGGTAGAGACGGTGTTGCGCAAGTTCTTCAGCTACTATCCGGAGGCCCGGCGAGAGGTGCTGGACGTGGTCTGGGAAGCGGAAGAGAAGCCCGATTCCCTGTGGATGGATGTGGTGCCGGTCTACGTACCCAAGATGGGTTGGCGAATTTTGCTGAACGGGCGAGAGGTCGCTTATCTGGAGCAGGGCGTTCAGACCCCGGTGAAGGAAGGGGATACGGTGGACATCTTTCCTCCAGGTCGCTAAATCCCGCGTTGTCCACCCTTCGAATGGAGGATTGCAGGGCAACGAGACAAGAAGAGAAACAACCGTCATGGGCGGCGGCGACCTCGCCGCCGCTTTCGTTGTGTCTCCATCCCTGTGACCTTTTTGCAGAAACAGCAAAGGGTTTGGTTTACACTTGTACCTGGTTTTCCAACCTTTTCCTGGGAGGACGGGATGAGGGAGCTGCCGCCATTGACCCAGCTGGTGTCCCTGGAAGGGCGCGCGGCCATCGTCACGGGCGCGGCCGCGGGCATTGGGCGCGCGGTCGCGTATCGCCTGGCCGAAGCAGGAGCCCGGTTGGTGCTGCTGGATATCCAACGGGAGGGTTTGGAAAAAGTTCGGGACGAAGTGACGCGAATCTTTCGGCGACCCGTAGACGTGGTTCCTCTGGATTTGGCGGACAAGGCGCAGATCGATGCCTTCTGGTCCTCTCTCCCTGACCCGGTCCCGGACATTCTCATCAACAATGCGGGCATCTTCCCTTTTCGGGATTTCGAGCACCTGGATGAAGCCTTGTATCGTCGGGTGATGCAGGTCAACCTGGACGCGGTCCTGTGGATGTCCCAGCACTTCATCCGGAGGCGTTGGAAGCAGGGCGGGGTGATCGTCAACGTGGCTTCCATCGAAGCCCTGTTGCCTTTTATGGAGGGCCTGGCCCATTACAGCACCAGCAAGGCCGGTGTGATTGCCCTGACCCGGGCCCTGGCCCGGGAATACGGTTCCCGCGGCTTCCGTATCAACGTCATCGTGCCGGGCGGGGTGGTGACACGCGGATTCCGGGAGGTCATGCGGGAGATTCTACGCTTCCGACTTCACTTCCTCATCGCCGGACGGCGCTTCATGAGCCGGCTCCCCCTGCGCCGCTTCGCGCAACCCGACGAGGTGGCCCGGATGGTCCTGGTCCTCAGCAGCGATCTGGCTTCGTACGTCCAGGGCGCCGTCATCCCGGTGGACGGCGGGTTCCTGAGCGCCTGAAATCCTTCTCCCAAACCCACGTTTCACCAAATCGTGGGCGTGCGGTCCGAACCAAAGTGCCGCGCCAACCGTTTCTCCATTTCCACAGGGCTGACGTCGTAGAAGGCCACGACCTTGCCCTTAGCATGATGTCCGGCCACCACCTCAATGCTCTCCGGCGGCAGGGCCAGGATGTACGCCAGGTAGTTCACCAGGGATTTGTTGAGTTCCTGCTCGTCGGTGGGGGTGTGTTGCAAGTGGATGTGCAGGACCCCGTCGTGGGTGACTTCGGCCCGGGTTGGGGAAAGCGCGCTGGCGGTGACGTGCACCAACAACGCGGCACCAATGCGTCCATCCCGAAAACGTCCCATACCTCCCCGATTGGGACGAGCGCCTGAAAGCAGGGTTCGGGTCCCACTCATGGAGAGCCTCCTGCTGCAAGGAATGTCCTTCGCCCCCTGTCCCCAGACCTTCTCCTTATTGGGCCCGACGGTGAAGCGAGGGACAACGTCTCGGTGGGCTGTGGTGTGGAGAACATTAAAAACTGATGAGAGGCTGTTGGGATTTATACCAGAGCCCCAAGGACTTTGTCAAGGGAAGGGGGCTGTGGGTGCACGCAAATGTTGTAGAAAAGGTTAGGCGGCGAGGGGGAGACGGAGGGGGCTATCACCGTGAAGCCAGGCACAGCGAGCCTTGAGGACCGCCTCTCCGCCGGCCATCGTCCATTGGGCCCCGGCCACTTTCATTCTCCCCGTCACCACCTGTTTCACCCGGCTTTCGATCACCCCGCTTCCGATGAAGTAGCCGGCTTCTCGGAACCGGTCATACCGAATTCGCTGGCTATGGCGCTCGAAGTACCGGGCGGCTTTGGCCGCCTCCTCGGCCCCTGTCCCGCCCCTTTGGGCCAGAACTTCGCAGGCCTGAACCACCCCCTCGACCTCCCCGTCCCACAACGCCGCCTCCACCACCTCCACCCACGCCCATCCCGCCGGGTCGTCCTCCCGCCACGCCGCTCGCCGCACCTGGTGCAACCGCCCCACCGCATGGCTCCAATCCAGAATTTCCACGGCTTGCGGGAAATAGGTCGTCACCACATCCCAAATCCAGGCCGCACCATCCCCGACAATAATCACTTCCTCGGCCCGGTCCGCACCATACGCCTCCCCGCTGGCCCACAGCACCTTCCCAAAGGCCTCCTTGGCCCCCAGGGTGCCTGCGACCTTCACCGCCACCGCCCGTGGTTTGGCGTCCTCCTGCGACCCTTTCCCCTGCCCATACCGCCTCCCTTCCTGAAACCACGCCACAAGTTTGGCCTCGCGCCACCCTTCGGCCCCGTTCTCCCCCTTCCGCACCGGCACAAATCCCCCATCAATGGCGCCATATACCCGCTTTGGCCCCGGTGCTGGCGGTCCGCTCCGCTCCACCGAGGCCTGATATTGGGCCTGCTCCTCTTGGGCCAGCCGCTTACCCCAGGCCACCGTGGCCCGTCGCACCGTGTTGGGACTCACCTCCACATGGAACCACCGGGCCAGCCACCGGGCTCCCCGCTCGAAGGAGACCTGCGCGCCGACCTCGGCCAGCAGCCCTTCAAGATAGGGACCCACCTGACCCGGCCGCAAGCCCAGGGCTTCGTCCAGGGGTCGTCGGCGATGCCCACAGCGACCCTGGTATTCCCCCCGCCGGAACTTGACCTTCCCGAACACCGTCGTGACCTGAACCGTCCGCCGGGCCGTGCGGCGCATCGGCCGCCCGGCTTGGTCACACCCCTCCTGTTGGCAAACCACCCCTCCTCGGTGAAGGGCCTGGTCTTTGGCCTCCCAAAGGCGCGCGGTCAGCGCCCCGCCCAGCGCTTGCAGACCCCGGTACAGATAGGACATTTGCTCGCTCGCCGGAAGGTCTTCGAGCACGATCCCTTGCTGGCGGGCTTGTTCCTGAAGTTGCTCCCAAACCTGGGTGATGACATCTGTGGTAAACTCCATCGCGGGGCCTCCTGTAGTGTTTGGTGGTGTGGGTTATCCTATCACTCCGCCCTGGGCTGCGGCTCACGTGGCGCTACCCAGGTATTTGGTGGGGTAGGTTATCCTATCACAGGTCGCCCCCCTCTTTTTTTATCTCCTGCTTCTACAAGATTTGCGTGCACCCACGCCTCCGGGCGTCATCGACCATCCCTCAAAGGAGGACCGTTCCC
>JALSGR010000061.1 GCA_026982635.1 Methylothermaceae bacterium
CTCCCGCCTGTTGCGCCGCTACGATCCCGATCTCGGCGCCAATCTGCAGGCGGTGCTGGAACGGGCGGGGATGCGCATCCTCACCAGCACCGAATTCCACTCGGTACGCCACCACCGGGGGCGTTTCCTCGTCGAGACCAACCACGGCCTCCTCGAAGGCGACCGGCTGCTGGTGGCCGCCGGCCGGCCGCCCGACACCGCCGGATTGGCGCTGGACAAGGCCGGCATCCAAACCGATGCCCACGGCGCCATCGTCGTGGACGACCACCTGCGCACCAACCTGCCCCACGTCTACGCCGCCGGCGACTGCACCATCCTGCCCCGGTACGTCTACGTCGCTGCCGCCGCCGGCACCCGCGCCGCCATCAACATGACCGGCGGCAAGACCCGGCTGGACCTGTCCGTGCTCCCGGAAGTGATCTTCACCGATCCCCAGGTCGCGGTCGTCGGGCTCGACGAAGCCCAAGCCGAAGAACAGGGCCTCGAGGTGGAAAGCCGTACCCTGACCCTGGACAACGTTCCCCGGGCCCTGGCCAACTTCGATACCGACGGCTTCGTCAAACTGGTGGCGGAAAAGGACTCCGGCCGTCTGTTGGGCGCCCGGATCCTCGCCCATGAGGGCGGCGAGGTGATCCAGGCCGCCGCCCTGGCAATCCGGCAGGGCATGACGGTGCAGGACCTTGCCGGGCAACTGTTCCCCTATCTGACCATGGTGGAAGCTCTGAAGCTGTGCGCCCAGACCTTCACCAAAGACGTCAAACGACTATCCTGCTGTGCAGGTTGAATTGGCGTATACTGAGCGGCGCCATTCCGATCACGGCCGATGCCGATGCGTTTCCTCTTTCGCTGCCTGCTGACGATTTTCCTGGGGATGACACTCCCCAAAGTTGCCGCCGCCACCCCTCCGCCCCTGATCCATCTCTACACCCTGCCCGACGCCGCCCTGCTGGTGGTCGACGGGCGGGGGCGCACCCTGCGGGCCTATCACCCCGACCGCCCCCTGATCCCCGCCTCCACCCTCAAGCTGCTGACCGCCCTGATGGCCCTGCGCACCTGGGGCGCGGAACACCGTTTCGTCACCGATTTCTTCCTCGATTCCCGCCGGCGGCTGTGGATCAAGGGCTACGGCGATCCCTGGCTGACCGCCGAGGAACTGGACCGCATCGTCGCCGCCCTCGCGGACGAGGGGCTGCGGTCCGTGCGGGGAATCGGAGTCGACGACGGCTTCTTCGCCGGCCCGCTCACGGTGGACGGCCAGTCCCGCACCGACAATCCTTACGACGCCGCCCTCGGCGCCCTGGCGGTCAACTTCAACACCCTGTACGTGGCCAAAACCGCCGCCGGGGAAATCCGCAGCGCCGAACCGCAGACGCCGCTGACGCCGACGGCCCGGCGTCTCGCCCGTCGCCTGCCGCCGGGAAGACACCGCATCAACCTCGGCCCCGATACCGACGCCGCCCGCTATTTCGCCGAAGTGCTGAGCGCAAAGTTGCGCCGCCGCGGCATCACGGTGACGGGCGCCATCGTTCACGCCCCGGTGCCGCCGGACGCCCGCCTCTACTACCGCCACCGCAACAGCCACCCCCTGGCCGAGGTGGTGGCCGGGATGCTGAAATACTCCAACAACTTCATCGCCAACCAGCTGTTCCTGCTGCTCGGCGCCGAACGAGACGGCCCGCCCGCCACCCTGTCCAAGGGCCGGCGGGCCACGGAGGACTTCGTCCGGAGCAAATTCGGCTGGCGCGCCTACCGCATCGTCGAGGGGGCGGGGCTGTCGCGGCGCAATCGCCTGTCGGTCCGGCAACTGGTGGCGGTGCTGCAGCGTCTCCAGAATTACGCCCGCCTACTGCCGAAGCGCAGCGACGACATCCGCGCCAAGACCGGCACCCTCACCGGCGTCAGCGGCTACGCCGGTTACATCGACAATGGCCGGCGGCGGAAAATCTTCGCCCTGCTCATCAACCAGCCGGTGCCCTACGATCTGCGTTTTCGGGTGGCGGAAGCCCTGCGGGACTGAGCGATCCTGTAGGCCGGGAAGTCCGGCGTGGCCGCGTCCCTTCGCAAGAAGCGATCGGCGGCGAGACGGTCAGAGTTTGAAGTTGACCGTCAACGAAACATCCCGTCCTTTGCGATAAAGCCATACCGTTTCCTCTCCCTGGGTGAAACGCACCGCGCTGTCCAGGAGGTTGCCCAGGCGCAATTGCACCGACCAATGCTCCCCGATGGACTGACGGGCGACGAAGTCCAACTGATGGAAAGGCTCCTCGTAGATGTCCGGGGCTCCCAAGGCACCGACCTGGGAAATGCGCCGGCTGGGGAAGTTGTAAAGCAAAGTCAGTTGGGTGCCGAGATCGGGATCGTCGTAACCCACTCGAAAGTTCAAGATGTGCTTGGAATGCCCTTGCAGGGGACGCTTGGGATTGGTGAGGGTCTGCAGATTCTCCGGGAGCAGTTTGAGCACCGATTTCGACAGCGTGTAGTTGCCGCCGATGAACACGTGCTCCAAGCGCGGATGCAGAAATCCGAGGAACTTGCGGAAATCCAACTCCAGACCATAGACCTTGGCGTTGCCGGCGTTCTGCAATTGCAGGAGCCCCGCAGGCCCCGGCAGCAACACTTTTTCGATGGGATTGGTGAGCGTCTTCCAGAAGATGCCGAAGGAAAGATTCTCTTCCGGAGAGAAATAATACTCCCATCGGGCATCGTAGCTTTCCACCTCGGCCGGCTGGAGGTCCGGATTCCCCACGGTTTCCTGCAAGGTTTGGGGATCGGTGAAAGGCGCCGGCGACAACTCGCGAAAATCCGGCCGGGACAAGGTCTGGCTCCATCCGAAGCGCAGCTGCTGCTTGTCGGAAATCATCCAGACAAAGGCGGCCGCCGGCAGAACGTCCTGACCCTCCAGGGTGGAAACGATGGGGGAAGCGGCCGGATTGAACAACTGGAAGGTCGTCACCTGCTGGAGGTTGTCCTCGACCCGAACCCCCCCGATGAGACGGAAGCGCTTGAACAGAGTGACGTCTCCCTGACCATAGTAGGCCTGCAGGTCCTGGGTGGCGATGTAGTTGTCGGTGGCCCGGGTCATTTCCGAGAGGACGAACTTTCCTGGGCCGATATTCTCCGGCGTGAGAATCTGTTCCAAAGGGCGGGCCAGCAAATCCGGATCGGTGACGAAGCCGATGTAACGGAAACGCCGGATGGTCGAATCCCGGTTTTTCTTCGTGGACCAGTAGCCGCCGGCCACCTTGCCTTCGACACGCGCCTGCCAGAATTTGAACGGAAGATCGACATCGACCCGGAAACTGCGGTCTTCGTCGTCCAGATTGCTGAAAATGATCATGTTGTTGTCGGCTTTGTTGGAGAACTCCAGCCGACCGGTGACAGGATTCTCGTCGTAGCGATAAAGCCGTTCGTTGGGTGCGTAACGGTTGGCGTTGGCGACCGAATAGAGGAAATGGACTCCCAGCCCTCCCAATCGGGAGAACCGCTGTTCGGTACCCACCTGCCAATCGAGCAATTCGTTCTCGACCCACCAAAGCCGGGTCCGCTGCAACTGGAAGCCCTCGGTATTGCTGAACCCCTGGGTGCGACGGACGAAGTCGGTGGTCTGGCGCACCAACATGACGCGACCGAAGATCTTGTGATCCTTGCGCCAACTGGCGTCCACGTTCAGATAGGCATTAGTCTTGACGCTACGTTCGGTGCGTTTGCCCTTGAGATCCGACTCCAACGCCAGTTTGCCCGATGCGGTGGGGACGAAACTACGCAAGGTTTCATCGTAATTTTTCCACGATTGCCCCCAACGCCCCAAGGCGACGAAACCCAGCTCCAGATCCCCCCACCGATGACGGTCCCCCAAAAGGGCCTGCACACGCCCGTTCGGCGGAAGGGTTTCCGGATGAATGTCCCAAACGCCGGCGAGCTGCTCCCCGAAGTGCTCGACCTCTTTCTGGGTGAATCCGTCGGGAGCGAACGGGGTCTTGGGGCGAAGCTGAGCCCCACCGGCCAAAGCCTTGGCCAGGGATTTCGGCATTTCCCGGGTGCCGTCATCCACTCCGACCCAGTCGTAGTCGCCACCGGGATAACGCACCCCCTTGGCGAAGGTCGCCTCGGTGTTGAAGCCGATCTTGCCGCTGACCTGAAGGGAGAACTTCTTGGGCGATCGGCGGGTACGAATGTCCACCAACCCGCCGGAAAACTCGCCCGGCATGGACGGGATGAAGCCCTTCTGCACCTTGATGCTCTCGATCATGGTGGTCGGAAACAGATCGACGGGAATGACTCGACGGGTCGGATCGGGAGACGGGATGCTCAAGCCGTTGATCAAAATATTGGCGTAACGTTCCCCAAGGCCCCGGATATAGACGTACTTTCCGCCGACGATGGTCAAACCCGCCACCCGCTTGA
>JALSGR010000062.1 GCA_026982635.1 Methylothermaceae bacterium
GGGACGTTCCCCTGCTCCGGGAACTGGCCGACACCCTGCTGGCGGGCGGCAAACACCGCCGCCGCAGTCCCGAACACGAACGCACCTGGCTGAGCCTGACCGGTTTCTGTCTGCGCCCGGGTTTCGGCTATCCCCTGGACGACTGGCGCATCGAGCGAATCTGGCCCCTCTATCGAGCAGGGCTTCAGTTCGTCAACGTGATCCAGAACTGGGCCGAATGGTGGACCTTCTGGCGGCGGGTCGCCGGCGGGCTGGATCAGGCCGCCCAGGAAACCATCTTCGCCGACATCCGCGACTACCTGGATCCGGCCAAAACCCGCAAGGGCAAACTGGCCACGCTGGTCAAGCAGCGCAGCTACGACAACGTCGTCCGTCTGGCGGCGGTGCTGGAGCATCTGCCGGTGGCGGAGAAGATCCGCGTCGGGGAATGGCTGCTGGAAAGGCTGAAAAATCCGAAGGAACCGGAACAAACCGCCTGGGCCCTGGGCCGGATCGGCAGCCGAGTGCCTTTCTACGGCAGCGCCCACAACACGGTCCCCCGGGACGTCGTGGAAACCTGGCTGCGCCACCTTCTGGCGCGGGACTTCAGAAAACGCCCCCTGCTGGGCTTCGCCGTCGCCCTGCTGGCCCGTATGAGCGGCGACCGCAGCCGCGACATCGATCCCGGGCTGCGTCAGGCGGTGATGGACAAGTTACGCCGGGAGAAGGCGCCGTCCTCCTGGATCACCATGGTCAGCGAAGTGGTGGAACTGTCGGCGGAGGACGAACAGCGCCTGTTCGGCGAAACCCTGCCGCCGGGACTGAAACTGATCGCCTAGCTCAGAGCGGCGATCGCCTTTTCCGGGGTCGCCACCCGGCACGCCCTGCCCCGATCCAGCTGGTAAACGCAGTCGGCGATCTCCACGATGGTGGGCTGGTGGGAGATGGCCAGGATGGTCAGTCGGTAACGCCGCTTCAAGTCTTCGAGGGTACGGCAGATGGCGCGCTGGGTTTCCGGATCCAGGGCGCTGGTGGCTTCGTCCAGAATGAGCAGCCGGGGCCGATGGGCCAGCGCCCGGGCGATCATGATGCGCTGACGCTGGCCACCCGACAGACGGGCGCCGCGCTCCCCCACCACCGTTTCCATCCCCTCGGGCAGGGCGGCGACGAAGTCCCAGGCGCCCGCCGCTTCGAGCGCCCAGCGGGCGTCCTCCCGGCTCAACGCCGGATCGCCGAAGGTGACGTTGGTCAGGATGGTGTCGTGGAGAAGCAGGTTCTCCTGGGGCACGTAGCCGATCATTCTCCGCCAGGCGCGCAGATCGATGCGTTCCATGTCGATTCCGTCGATCAGGATTCGCCCCCGCTGAGGATGGAGCAGCCCGATGATCAGATCGACCACGGTCGTCTTGCCCGCCCCGGAAAAACCGATCAGGGCGGTCAACCGGGCGGCCCGAACCGTCAGGTCGATGCCCCGGAGGACCGGCCGCCCGTCGTAGGCGAAGGCGACATCTTCCAATTCGATGGACTCCTCCAGAGTGGGGCACATGGTACCACCGCGGGGTTCTTCCTGGCGTCTGGCCTCCTCGATGGTCTGCCGTAACGACCAGTAGGCACTTTCACAGGTCGACAGATTCTGATACATCCGCTGCATCCGCCCCATGGCGGACAACACCCGGCTCAACAGAATGAGCAGCACCATCACTTCGGCGGCGGGCATGTGCCACAGCGCCAGACCCACGTAGAAGCCACCGGACACCAGCCCCATGAAAGCGGGCACCTGTACCGCTTTGAGCGCTTCCTTGCTCAGCACTTCCCGCTCCAAAGCGCGGTTGAGACGCCGGGTCTCGGTGGCGATCACCCGGTCGGCCAGTTCCTCCCGTCCCATGGCCTTGAGCGGTTTGACCGACTGCAGACAGTCGGTCAGTTGGCGCAACAACGCCTTGAGCACCTTGGTCTGACGCTTGCCCGCCTTCCGGGACATGCGGATGAAGACGTGCAACAGCGCCAACACCCCCGCCGCCCCCAAGAGATAGGCCAGGGTCGCCGACCAGGAAATGGTCATGGCGACGACGACGTAGGCCAGCATCTGGATGGCGGCCGCCAGCATCGAGGTTCCGTGCAGATACGCTTTGGAAGCCCGGTCCGGCTCGCTCGACATGGCGTTGGCCAGCATTCCCACCGGCTGTTTCAGATAGAAGGTCCAGCGGGCCTTGAGCAGCACGTTCAGCAGGGTGAGGCGCAGATCGGTGGCCACCCGGGCGATGGTGTATCCCACGTATTTCTTGGCCACCAGCACCAAGCCGCTGCGCACCAGGGTCCCGACGACCAGCACGCTGATCAGGACACCGAGGCTGAGGGGCAGCCCCAGCCATTGCAAGGCACGGAATAGATAGGCCGATTTGCCGCCGTCGTCCACCTGGAACTCACCCTCCTGGGACACCGCCGTGCTCAGAATGGGCAGCAACGCGGTCATGCTGGCGCCCTCGACCAGACCGGCCAATATCAGCGCCACCAGGACGACGACGCTTTGCCGGGGATAGGTGCGGAGAAAGTGGAGCAGCAGACGCATCAGTCCGCCGCCATCCCATGGGCGGAAAACACCTTGGCGAACACCTGGAGCAGGGTATCGATCTGTTCCGGCGTGTGGGCGGCGCTCATGCTGCATCGCAGTAGACAGCGGTGATCCGGCGTCGCCGGCGGCATCACCAGGTTGACGTAGACGCCGCCCTCGAGCAGTTCCTTCCACACTGCCAGGGATTCCTCCCGGGATTCGCCCAGGATCACTGGAATCACCGGACTGAGCTGGGGACCCAACCGGCAACCCAGCGCCTTGAGGCCGTTGTAGAAACGCTCGGCGTTGGCCCACAGGCGGCGGCGCAGTTCCCCGCCGTCGCGCAGTAGGCGCAGGGCGACCCGGGTGGAGGCGATCTGGGCCGGGGAGGCGGAAGCGGTGAAAATGTAGGGCCGGGCGGCGTAACGCAAGGTGTCGAGCACGCGGTGCGGGCTCACGCAGTAGCCCCCGATCGCCCCCAGGCTCTTGCTGAAGGTGCCGACGATGAAATCCACCCTGTCCTCCACGCCCTCGGCCTCCGCCAATCCCCGGCCGCGCTCTCCCAGCACTCCCAGGGAATGGGCCTCGTCCACCATCAGGTAGGCCCCGTAGCGGTCCTTGACTTCGGCGATCGCCTTCAGAGGGGCAGTGTCGCCGAACATGCTGTAAATACCCTCGACCACCACCAGGGTCCGCCGGGCCCGGTCCTTGAGGCGGCGTAGCCGTTTGTCCAGATCGTCCACGTCGTTGTGGCGGAAGCGGATCACCTCGGCAGCGCTCATCTTGCAGCCGTCATAGATGCTGGCATGACAGTCGGCGTCGATGAGGATCACGTCGTCGGCGCCCGGCAAGGTGGACAGCAGGGCCAGATTGGCCAGGTAGCCGGCGGAAAAGACCACGCTGTAGGGCTTGTCGTAAAATTGCGCGAATTCCCGTTCCAGGGCCAGATGATCGGCGTAATTGCCGTTGGCCATGCGCGATCCGGTGGTGCCGCAGCCTTCCTCCTCCACCGCTCGGACGGCGGCGGCGATGCACTCGGGATGGAAGGTCAGACCGAGATAGTTGTTGGTGCCCGCCAGAATCACCCGACGGCCGTCGACGATGGCCTCGGTGGGGGAAAGGATCTTCTCGACGACGACGTTGAAGGGATCGATACCCAGGCCACGGAGCCGCTCCCGGGCCTGTTGCAGCGGTTCGAACTTGTCCAGCAGCGTCATTGTTCCTGGAGCAACTGGTGAATCTTCCGGGCCAGATCGCCGACGGTGCGAACGTCCGGCAGCACGTTCAGAGGAATCGACACGTCGAAGCGATCCTCCACCTCCTGGAGCAGGTTCATGACCTTCATGGAATCGAGACCAAGACTGCCGACCAGTTCGGTATCCTCATCGACCTTTCCGGCGTTGGGAACAAGGACCCGGATGGTTTCCAGCAATTCGCTGAGCGTCTCCTGATAGCTTTTCATCGATGACCTGGTTGGATTGTTAGAGTCATTGCCAAACCCCGGGCGAAATCCACCCGGGGACGCCAGTCCAGTGCCTGGAAAATCCCGTTATTGTCGCACACCCAGTCCGGATGGCGCAGCTCGTTCACCTTGGCGGGGGTCAGCATGGGCGCCCGGCGGCGAAACCGGGCCCCCAGCAGCGCCATCCGTGCCACCCCGCGCAACAGCCATTCCGGCACCGGCAGAGGAACGACCCGCCCGCCCCGGAAGGCGGCGGCGATGGCCAGCACTTCCTGCCAGCTGTAGCCGCCCGGCTTGCCGTCGTCGATTTCGAAAATCTCCCCCGCCACGTCGGCACGCAGGGCAGCGACGACGGCGGCGGCCAGATCCTCCACGTACAAGAGCGAGAAGCGGCCGTGGGGATGACCGACGA